>NZ_JASEWO010000079.1:0-20184 GCF_030024295.1 Pantoea sp. Pa-EAmG | reverse complement strand
CCATCGAACTGTGGGAGCGTTTTGGCTACTACGGTCTGCAAGCCATCATGGCGGTCTATCTGGTGAAACAGCTGGGGATGTCCGAAGCGGACTCCATCACCCTGTTCACCTCGTTCAGCGCACTGGTTTACGGCCTGGTTGCCATTGGCGGCTGGCTGGGCGACAAAGTGCTCGGCACCAAACGCGTGATTATTCTCGGCGTCATTGTGCTGGCGCTGGGCTATGCGATGATTGCCTTCTCCGGTCATGACACCACGATGGTGTATGTCGGCATGGCGACCATTGCCGTGGGTAGCGGGCTGTTCAAGGCTAACCCTTCTTCACTGCTGTCGACCTGCTACGAGAAAGACGATCCGCGCATCGATGGTGCTTTCACCATGTTCTACATGTCGATCAACATCGGTTCGCTGTTCTCGATGATGCTGACTCCGTGGCTGGCGGCCAAATATGGCTGGGGCGCGGCGTTTTCGCTGTCGGTGGTGGGCCTGGTGATCACCCTGCTGAACTTCCTGTTCTGCCAGCGCCTGGTGAAGAATTACGGCTCCAAACCAGACTTTGCGCCGCTGCAGGTCGGTAAGCTGCTGATGACCCTTGTCGGCGTGGTTGCGCTGATCGCACTGGCCACCTGGCTGCTGCATCATCAGAGCATTGCCCGCATGACGCTGGGCGTGATCGCGATCGGTATCGTGCTGGTGTTTGCCAAAGAAGCCTTTGCGCTGCACGGCGCGGCACGCCGCAAAATGATTGTCGCCTTCCTGCTGATGGTCGAAGCCATTGTGTTCTTCGTGCTGTACATGCAGATGCCAACCTCGCTGAACTTCTTCGCCATCCGTAACGTTGAGCACGCGATTCTCGGTATCACCTTTGAGCCGGAACAGTTCCAGGCGCTCAATCCGTTCTGGATCATGGTGGCCAGCCCGATTCTGGCGGCAGTTTATAACAAGCTTGGCGATAAGCTGCCGATGCCGCACAAGTTTGCCATTGGCATGGTGCTGTGCTCTGCAGCGTTCCTGGTGCTGCCGTTTGGCGCGAAATTCGCGAACCAGGCGGGTATTGTTTCGGTGAACTGGCTGATTCTGAGCTATGCGCTGCAGAGTATCGGTGAGCTGATGATCTCCGGTCTCGGCCTGGCGATGGTGGCACAGCTGGTGCCGCAGCGTCTGATGGGCTTTATTATGGGCTCCTGGTTCCTCACCACCGCTGGCGCCGCGATGATTGCCGGTAAGGTAGCGAATCTGATGGCGGTGCCGGAAAACGTCACCGATCCTCACGCCTCACTGGCCGTGTATAGCCAGGTGTTCCAGCAGATTGGTATCGCCACTGGCGTAATCGCCCTGCTGATGCTGATTACCGCCCCGCTGCTCAACCGCATGACGCAGGATGACGCGCAGGCAGAACTGAAGCGCGCCAGCGCCAACCAGTAATCGTTTCTGAGCCGGGCTAAGCCCGGCTTTTTTTATCCCCCTTCACAACCCCCGCTTTCCGCTGTAGTTTAAGCAACACGCTTTTTATGCTCGCCTTGCACGGCTGAGATCGGGAATGGCTCATGGACAGATTTGACGAGCTGCAGGTGTTTGTTGCGGTGATTCAGCAGGGCAGCCTGGCTGGCGCGGCGCGCGTATTGCAGCGTTCGCCGCCGGTCATTACCCGCACGCTGAATGCGCTGGAAGCACGTTTCGGCACCACCCTGATTGAACGCACCACGCGCCAGCTGGCTCCCACCGAGAGCGGCTGGCAGCTGTTTGAGCAGGCGCAGCGCTTGCTTAACGATTACCAGAGCGCGCTCGACAGCGCCCACCACAGCGGACTGCACGGCCTGCTGCGCATTACCGCCCCGGTGATGTGTGGCCGTCGTCACGTGATGCCGCTGGTCAATGCCTTTCTGCAACAGCATCCGGAAATGCAAATCGAACTGATTCTAAGCGACAGCTATCAGGACCTGATTGAAAACGGGCTGGATATTGCAGTGCGCATTGGCGAGCTGCAGGATTCGTCGATGGTGGCGCGCAACGTCGGCAGCGTACGCTCGATGCTGGTCGCCAGCCCGGACTACCTTCGCCAGGCCGGAATCCCAGCCCATCCGGCTGAGCTCAGCATGCATGCGCTGGTGGCAGGCGTGCGCCATACCCGTGAGTGGCGCTTCGCGCACGACCTGCGTGTGCGCATCACCCCACGCCTGCGCGTCAATGATATCGCCAGCCAGCTGGATGCATTGCGCAGTGGCCAGGGCATTGGCCGTCTGTTGTCTTATCAGGTGATAGATGAACTGCAGGCTGGCACGCTGATCCGCCTGCTGAGCGAGTGGGAGCCGGCACCGCTGCCGGTGCATCTGGTGGCGCAGCGGGTGAAAAACATGGCGCCCAAGGTACGCTGTTTCTGGGATTTCGCGCTCACGGCACTGCCGCCGCGACTGCAGGCGGCCGCTGAATTTCCCGCGCCCGCCCGCAATTCCTGATCGCTGTCACTGGTAAAAATTTCTGGCAGTTTTATGCTGCTGACATCACAACAACTCATCAGGAGAGGCCATGATGAAACTCTATTGTAAGCCCGGTGCCTGTTCGCTCTCGCCGCATATCGTTGCGCGCGAATGCGGGCTGGATTTTACGCAGGTCAATGTCGATCTGCAGAAGAAAGTCACCGAGCGCGGAGAAGATTACTGGCAGATAAACCCCAAAGGACAGGTTCCCGCGCTGCAGTTTGATGACGGCAGCATACTGACGGAAGGCGTGGCGATTGTGCAGTATCTGGCGGATCTCAAGCCGGATCGCAACCTGCTGGCACCGACCGGCAGCCTGACGCGCTACCACACGCTGGAGTGGCTAAGCTACATCAGCAGCGAATTGCACAAAACCTTTTCCCCGCTGTTCCGTCCGGATACGCCGGAAGAGTACAAAGCCATAGTGCGTGCACAGCTGGAGCAAAAATTTCAGCGCGTTAACGATGCGCTGCAGGATAAACAGTGGCTGATGGGGTTACGCTTCACCGTCGCCGATGCCTATCTGTTTGTGGTTACGCGCTGGGCAAAAGCCATCAAACTGAATCTGGAAGGTTTGAGCGCGCTGGAGGCATGGTTTGCGCGGGTGGCCGCGCGGCCGGCGGTTCAGGCCGCACTGAAGGCTGAAGGTCTGGTCTGACGCCACAGGCCGGCGTGCTGGCCGGCCTGTTAATTAGCAGCGATTACAGCTGTTCTGCCGCAAAGTGCTGCGTGGGTTGCGCAATCGCATCCTGCGCCGCCACCAGTTGCAGTTCATACTCGCCCATCTGGTGGGTTTTCAGCATCACTTCATATACTGCCGCCGTCACATGTTCCAGCGCATCCTGCAGCGATTTGCCGTGCAGCAGGTCAACCAGCAACAGGCCACTGGTCAGATCGCCAACCCCCACCGGCTGACGCACACCAAAATCCACCAGCGGACGGCTGATGTGCCAGCACTGATCGGCGGTGACCAGCAGCATTTCAAAGCGGTCGCTACGGCGTCCGGCGCGCGCCAGGTGTTTCACCAGCACCACGCGCGGCCCCTGCGCAATCAATGCGCGGGCGGCTACCACCGCCTGTTCCACGTTTGCGACCGTCTGGCCACTGAGCATCTCCAGCTCCAGCAGGTTCGGCGCGATAAGATCGCTGGCCGGCATCGCCTGCTTGCAGTGAAACTCCGCCACGCCGGGCGCGACGATACAGCCTTTTTCCGGATGGCCCATCACCGGGTCACAGAAATACCAGGCGTCAGGATTTGCCGCCTTCACCATACGCACAATTTCCAGGATCTGTTCGCCCTGCTCCGCCGAGCCGAGATAGCCGCTCAGCACCGCATCGCAGGTTTTCAGACGATCGATGGCGGCGATCCCGCTGACGATATCGGTCAGATGGGTGGCGGGCATCACGGTGCCGGTCCAGTGACCATACTGGGTGTGATTGGAAAACTGCACGGTGTTTAACGGCCAGACGTTGGCGCCCATGCGTCGCATCGGGAATTCGGCCGCGCTGTTACCGGCGTGGCCATAAACCACGTGAGACTGGATTGCGAGGATATTTTTCATTATTGCCCTGTACTGCTTGCCATAAAAAAGGGCCGGAGACCGGCCCTTGCACCTTACTGCCAGCTAATCAGGCAGTAGTGTTTTTTGCCGCGACGCAGCAGCGTGTAACGACCAAACAGTTTGTCGCTGTCGCTGAAACGATACTCGGCATCAGACTGTTTCTCACCGTTGACAGACACCGCGTTGGAGCCAATCATGGTGCGCGCCTGGCCGCGTGACGGCACCAGTTCCGCCGCCACCAGCGCCTGTTGCAGATCGTCGTCCGCCTTCAGGCTAATGGTCGGCATACCATCCTGCGCCAGCTGCTCAAAGTCCGCTTCGGTCATGTCGCTCAAGCTGCCGGAGAACAGGCTGTCGGTGATGCGCTTCGCCGCGCTCAGACCGCTTTCGCCGTGCACCAGACGCGTCACCTGCTCTGCCAGCACATACTGCGCGCGCGGCGCTTTGCCACTGGTTTTGTCTTCTTCTTCCAGCGCATTGATCTCTTCAATGCTCATGAAGGTGAAGAACTTCAGGAAGCGATAGACGTCGGCGTCGGCGGTGTTGATCCAGAACTGGTAGAACTTGTACGGACTGGTTTTCTTCGCATCCAGCCATACCGCGCCACCTTCGGTTTTACCAAATTTGGTGCCGTCCGACTTGGTGATCAGTGGCACCGTCAGTCCCCACGCTTGCTGCTGATGCAGACGACGCGTCAGATCGATGCCGGAGGTGATGTTCCCCCACTGGTCGGAGCCGCCAATCTGCAGCACCACGTCGTAGCGCTTGTTCAGTTCGGCAAAGTCATAACCCTGCAGCAGGTTGTATGAAAACTCGGTGTAGGAGATGCCCTGATCTTCACGGTTCAGGCGCATTTTCACCGCTTCACGGTTGATCATCTGGTTGACCGAGAAGTGCTTACCGATATCGCGCAGGAAGGTCAGCACGTTCATGCCGCCAAACCAGTCATAGTTGTTGGCCGCGATGGCGCTGTTGTCGCCGCAGTCAAAATCGAGGAAAGGCGCAACCTGTTTGCGAATCTTCTCTACCCACTCGTTAACGGTTTCCGTGGTATTGAGTTTACGTTCGGCCGCTTTAAAGCTGGGATCGCCAATCAGGCCGGTGGCACCGCCGACCAGGGCCACCGGCTTGTGGCCGGCATCCTGGAAACGTTTCAGGCACAGCAGCGGCACCAGATGGCCCAAGTGCAAGCTATCAGCGGTGGGATCAAAGCCGCAATAGAGTGCAATTGGCCCTTGCGCCAGCCGCTCTGCTAACGCTTCCTCGTCCGTTACCTGGGCTACTAAGCCTCTCTCTTGCAATTGTTGTATCAGGTTACTGCTGGTCATCACTGACTCCAAATTGATCAGACTGCACCTATGCTGGTACACAGCTGTCCGCTGACGTGCGGATACGAAAAAAATGAGGGCTATAGCATAAAGCGCTGACGAGCCGTGCGCCAGCGCTGAAAGGGGATAAAACGCAGTTTTACGGTGCTAAACGGTCGATTGTCCAGCCGCTGCCATCACGCTGATAAAGGAAGCGGTCATGCAGGCGATGTTCGCCGCCTTGCCAGAACTCCATGGTGTGGAATCTGACGCGGAATCCGCCCCAGAAACTCGGCAGCGGCACTTCCCCCTGCTGAAACTTCTGCTTCAGCTCAAGGAATTTGCCCTCGAGCACGCCGCGCGCGGAAATCCGGCTCGACTGTTTCGATACCCAGGCGCCAATCTGGCTGTCTCGCGGACGGCTGTGGAAGTACTTCAGCACTTCCAGCGGCGACAGTTTCTCCACTTCGCCCAGCACCATTACCTGACGCTCAAGGAAGTGCCAGGGAAAATGCAGGGAAATACGCGGATTGTCCGCCAGCTGCAGCGCTTTACGGCTGCCGAGGTTGGTGTAAAACACCATGCCCTGCTCATCGTAGTGTTTAAGCAGGACGATGCGCTGATAGGGCTGGCCGCTGCTGTCCACCGTCGCCACCGTCATGGCGGTGGGATCGGGCAGCTGCGCGGCGCACGCCTGCTGCAGCCACTGTTTAAACAGCGCCAGAGGCGTATCTGGCAAATCTTTGCGCCGCAGCCCGCCACGCGTGTACTCCCGACGCAGGTGGGCAATGTGTTGCAAGCTGTCACTGTCGCTCATGCTGGTATCCCGGTTCTCTCTTACTGTGCGGAGGCATCCGCGTTCTGCAGTTCACAATCATTAATCACGATTTTATCGTTGCGTTCAACAAAAGCGCCATTGCCTTTTGACCAGAAAACGTAGGTGCCATCGCTGTAACGCGCGCCGGAGGCAGACACCGTCTGGGTCAGCGTGAGTGGTTTGCCGTCCAGAATAAAGCTTACCTGCTGCTTCGCGTTGTCCAGAGTGACCGTCAGCGGCAGCGTGCCACACTGGTAATGTAACGTCTCTGGCGCGGGTGCGGGTTTATGCCAGATACCACAGCCGCTGAGTAAGGTCAGGGTGCCGGCCAGCACGATCATCTTTTTCATGTTTGCTCCTTAACGTATTGCGTGGGAATTGGCGGGATAGATGGCGCCCAGCACGCTCATTTCGCGCGCGCCGGTTACCGCCGGCAGATTGCCCGGCAGCCCGGACAGGGTGCGGAACGCCAGCCAGGCAAAGGCCAGCGCCTCCATATCATCACCGCTGATACCGGCCTGATCGGTGGTGCCCACTTCAGTGCCAGACAAATGCGCGGCCAGCCGCGCCATCAGCAGCGGATTGCGACTGCCGCCGCCGCACACCAGCAGACGATCGCAGCCATCGTTGAGCTGTACCTGATGGGCGATAGTCAGCGCGGTCAGCTCGCACAGCGTTGCCTGCACATCCTGCGGGGCCAGCGCCGGGAAGCGCTGCAGCTGCTGTTCCACCCAGCCCAGGTTGAAGTATTCCCGACCGGTGCTTTTGGGTGGCGGCAGCGCAAACCACGGATCGCCGAGCATCTGCTCCAGCAGCGCGGGCACGACCTGGCCACTGCGCGCCCAGCCGGCATCTTTATCAAACGGCAGGCCTTTGTGGCGCCAGATCCACGTATCCATCAGCATATTACCCGGCCCGGTATCAAAGCCGCGCACCGGCTGACCGGGGATCAGCAGCGACAGATTGGCGATGCCGCCAATATTCAGCACCATGCGCCGTTCGACGCTGTCCATCAGCAACGCCTGGTGAAAAGCCGGTACCAGCGGTGCGCCCTGGCCGCCCAGCGCCATGTCGCGGCGGCGAAAATCGCCCACCACCGTGACGCCGGTCGCGGCAGCGATCTGGTTATTGTCGCCAATTTGCAGCGTATTCGGTGCCGCCGACTGCGGCTCGTGCCACACCGTCTGGCCGTGGCAGCCAATCGCCATGATATCGCTGGCCTCCAGCGCCTGCTGCTGCATCAGCGTCAGTACGGCTTCCGCAAACAGCTGGCCGAGCCGGGTATCAAGCTGACCGAGCTGCGACAGCGTCAGCGTCTGTCCCTGACAAATCGCCAGCACCTGCTGACGCAGCGCCAGCGGGATGGGATGGCAGTAGCTGGCCTGTTGCGCCACCATATGCTGGTCGATCGCGGCCAGCACGACGTCTACGCCGTCCAGGCTGGTGCCGGACATCACGCCGATATAGCGTCCTGATTTCATAGCGCTTCCTTACCCGTTTGCGGGCCTGCAATGCATCTGTGTTTAGCCTGGCAAATTACCGGGGCTAATTCTATGATAAATTTCCGCTTTTCAACTGCGCTGCGACACGCATTCCGGCAGCAAACTATTTTCATCCGGCAATTGAATTTTTGTTGATGGGCGGTGGTCTATGCTTCGGCCCAGCCGCATATTGTTCGGACATCGCGTCAATTGACCATTTTCTGACTTATACTGTTGCAGTACAGGACGAGAATATGGCGTTTTTTTGCATTAAGGAGCTTTCTCATGATTAAGCGTTTCGTAGCCGTAGCCCTGGCGGGTATCACGCTGGCTGGCTGTGTTAATAACGATACCCTTTCCGGCGATGTTTACAGCGCCAGCGAAGCCAAGCAGGTTCAAAGCGTCTCATACGGTACGCTGGTCTCCGTGCGTCCGGTAAAAATTCAGGGCGGCGATGACAGTAATGTGATCGGTGCCATTGGCGGTGCGGTGCTGGGTGGTTTCCTTGGTAACACCATCGGCGGCGGCGCGGGGCGCAGTCTGGCAACGGCCGGCGGTGCGGTACTGGGCGGCGTAGCCGGTCAGGGCGTGCAGGGTGCGCTCAACAAATCTGACGGCGTAGAGCTGGAGATCCGTAAGGATGACGGCAATACCATTATGGTGGTGCAGAAGCAGTCCGCCAGCCGTTACTCAGTCGGCCAGCGCGTGGTGATGGCCTCCAACGGCAGCCAGGTCACCGTCTCTCCGCGCTAAGCGCACAGATAAAAAAAACCGACGCCAGTGCGTCGGTTTTTTTATTTCTCGCGGTTCTGCAACTCGAGAATGTTTTTTTCCAGCCGGGCAATCAGCGTCACCATCTGATTGATCTCTTCGAGGCTGATGCCGGAGAGGATGTCGTCACGCGTCGCGTCTATCACGTTTTCGACCTGCTCAATGATCGGTTCAGCCTGACGGGTCAGCTTGATGCGCTTGGCGCGGCGATCGTTAGCGCAGGTGGCGCGGGTGATGAGCCCCTTCTCTTCCAGCTGATCCAGCGTACGCACCAGCGACGGCTGCTCAATACCGATGGCTTTCGCCAGCTGAATCTGCGACTGCTCTGGCGGGAGTTGATGAATATTGTGCAACGTCACCCAGTGGGTTTGTGTCAACTCAAGCGGCTTCAGACGCTGGTCGATCAACGCGCGCCAGATGCGCACCAGGCGAGACAGATCTGTTCCAAGCGGCGTATCCATTTCATCTCCTTATAATTAGCTTGCTAGCTATCAAGCCAGATTTTACACTATTCTGCGAGTTTACAGGACAAATTACAAATCCCGGGCCAGACGGCACGCCCGCTGTCAACACTTGATTTAACCGTGCCCGGGTAAAAAGGATGATGCCACGTGTCAATCTTCGCGCTCACCGCGACGGCGCCGCTGACCGATCTGGTATTCGGTGCCTCACTGTTCTTCCCGCCGCTGTTCAAAGCGGTGCTGCTGGGCTTCTTTTTCTGGCTGCTGATTCATCCGCTGCTGCGCGGCTGGATCTACTCCGGCGATGTCTGGCACCCCACCTTAATGGATCTCTCACTGTTTGTTCTGTGCGTGAGCGGCGCACTGTGGATACTGAGCCTCGGATAAATCACCATGAAATTCAACCCCTTTAAGTACTTTTCTACCCTTGTGGTGTTTGCCCTGGCGCTGCTCGCAGGCTGGTGGATGTGGAACTACTACATGCAGGCCCCGTGGACGCGCGATGGCAAAGTGCGCGCTGAATTGGTGGACGTGACGCCCGAGGTCTCCGGCCGCATCAGCGCGCTGGCCGTGCGCGACAATCAGTTTGTGCATAAAGGCGAGGTGCTGCTGACGCTGGATCCGGTGCCGTGGCAGATTGCGCTGACCAATGCGCAGGCCCAGCTGG
The DNA here is from genome assembly GCF_030024295.1 of Pantoea sp. Pa-EAmG. Lineage (NCBI taxonomy): Bacteria > Pseudomonadati > Pseudomonadota > Gammaproteobacteria > Enterobacterales > Erwiniaceae > Pantoea > Pantoea sp. Pa-EAmG. The sequence continues at coordinate 10,642 of NZ_JASEWO010000079.1, read as the reverse complement.
CGAAGGCGCAGGCCGACCTCGCCAAAGCGCAGCATGAGGCGGATCGCCGTGCCAGCCTGCCGCGTAACGTGATCTCCGCTGAAGATATGGACGCGGCGCGCCTCAACGCGAATGCGGCGGCCGCCACAGCGAAAGCCGCACAGGCGATGCTCGATCAGGCGCGCTGGAACCTGCAGCAAACCACGGTGACGGCACCGACCGACGGCTGGGTCAGTAACCTGACGCTGCGTGCCGGCAATTACGCGACCGCCGGTACGCCACTGTTCGCGCTGGTCGACAGCCACTCTTACTATGTGATGGGCTATTTCGAAGAGACCAAACTGCGCCATATCCAGCCCGGCGCGGCGGCGCAAATCGTGCTGTATAGCAACGGCGCACGACTGCAGGGCCAGGTGGAGAGTATCGGGCGGGCCATTTACGACCAAAGCATCGCCAGCGACGGCGGTCTGGTGCCTGATATCAAACCCAACGTGCCCTGGGTCAGGCTGGCGCAGCGCGTCCCGGTGCGTATCCGGCTAAACGCGGTACCGGATAATGTGCCGCTGGTAGCCGGTACCACCTGCACCATCACTGTCGCGCACTGAGGCCGGCATGAATCTGCAGTGGCTGGCCTGGCACAATCTGCCGTGGATAAAGGCAACCGGCGGCGAGTGGCGCTATGCGTTGCGTAACGCAATCGCGATGTGTCTGGCGCTCACCCTGGCGTATGCGCTGCAGCTGGATCAGCCTTACTGGGCCATGACGTCCGCCGCAGTGGTGAGTTTCCCCACCGTCGGCGGCGCCATCAGCAAAAGCCTGGGTCGCATCGTCGGCAGCCTGCTCGGTGCCAGCGCCGCGCTGCTGATCGCCGGCCATACGCTCAACGAACCGTGGCTGTTTGCCTTTTTCATGGCCGGCTGGCTGGCGCTCTGCACCTGGGTCGCCAGCCATTTTCAAAACAATGTGGCCTACGCCTTTTCACTGGCCGGTTACACCGCCGCGATTATCGCCTTCAGCAGCGTCAATGTTAGCGACGTCAGCCAGCTGTGGGACATCACCCAGGCGCGCGTGTGCGAAGTGATCGTCGGGATTCTCTGCGCCGGGCTGATGATGATGATCCTGCCCAGCACCTCGGACGGCAGCGCGCTGATGCTTTCGCTGCGCCAGATGCACACCCGCCTGCTCGACCACGCGGTGCTGCTGTTGCAGCAGAGCAGCACGGAAAATGTGCGCACCGCCCACGAAACGGTGATCAGCCAGATCCTTACCATGAATCTGCTGCGCATTCAGGCCTTCTGGAGCCACTATCGCTTCCGCCGGCAAAATAACGTGCTTAACTACGTGCTGCATCAGCAGCTGCGCCTGACCAGCGTGCTCTCCAGCCTGCGTCGCATGCTGCTTAACTGGCCCGACGCGCCGCCGGCGCTGTACAGCGCAATGCAACAGCTGCTGCACGAACTGGCGCAGCCGCAGTGTGATAAATACCGGCTGGCGCAGATTCTGCGCAGCATCACGCCGGACGTGCACGGTGATTTCCGCCAGCGTGCTTTTGTCCAGCGGCTGCGCTACTTCTGCTGGGTGTGGCTGAATGTGGAGCGCTGGATTCGCCTGATTGAGCGCGCCGACGCTGACACCCGTTTCCAGCCGCCGTACGCGCCGGCACTGGCACGTGCCAGCGACAGTGCCGAAGCTGGCTGGAGTGCGCTGCGCACGTTTAGTGTGATCATGCTGGGCTGCGCGTTCTGGATCGGGACCCAGTGGGACGCTGGCGCCGCCGCGCTGACGCTTACCGCTATTGCCTGCGTGCTCTACTCGTCATCGCCTTCGCCCGGCGGCAGCGTGTCGCTGCTGCTGAAAACGCTGCTGTGGCTGTCGCTGTTCAGCTTTGTGCTGCAGTTTGGTCTGATGGTGCAAATCAGCGCGCTGTGGCAGTTTTTGCTGCTGCTGTTCCCGCTGCTGCTGACGCTGCAACTGTTTAAGCTGCAACAGAAGCAACGCGCCGCGCTCTGGGGCCAGTTTATTGTGTTTATGGGATCGTTTATCGCGGTAAGTAATCCGCCAGACTGGGATTTCCAGAGCTTCCTTAACGATAACCTGGCAAAAGTGTGTGGCGTCCTGCTGGCGTGGCTGGCGTTTCAGGTGTTACAGCCGGGTTCTGATGCGCGCCGCAGCCGACGCCATATCCGGGCGCTGCGCCACGCTTTTCTCGATCAGCTACGTCGCCAGCCGCGCCTGAGTGAAAGCCGGTTTGAATCGCAGATTTATCATCACATCAGCCAGCTGAGCCACAGCCGTGATGAGCAGGCGCGCCTGTGGCTGCTGCGCTGGGGCGTGGTGCTACTGAACTGTTCGCACATTGTCTGGCAGCTGCGCGCCTGGCAACCCCGCTCACCGGCGCTGGCGCAGCTGCGCGACAGCAGTCTGCAGGATTTGCAGCGCATTATGAGTCTGCGCGGTGTGCGTCACGACTCGCTGCAGACCGCGCTGGATACGCTGCAGCAGGCCATTGATCAGCTTCAGGGGCAGCCGGAGAGCGACGCGAATACCCTGGCGGGTATTTTGTGGCGCCTGCGCTGTTCGCTGGCGCAGCTGCGTCAGGCGGTGCCGGATTGATCATTCACAGTACTGGGTAAACTGCCGATCAAAGTCATCGTGCAGCTGCTGCAGGGTCTTCTGCCCTTCAAAGCGGGTTTTATCCTGCTCGGACATCGGTTCTATCACCAGCGCTTTCTCGTCCGACGAGTAGATAAAGCGCCGCGCCAGCGTGCTGCCGGTAAAACTGGTGCCCTGAATGCCGCCGCACACCACGGTGATGCTGTGACGGCGGATTTCGGTATGAGTGAAATTGGTTTCGGTGGCGCTGCGCAGGACGTTCTGACAGCCTTTGGCTTGCAGCCGCTGCAGGGTATGCTGCGTCAGCCATTCGCGGCCGCGGGCAATATTTTCACAACTGGCGCGCAGCGGATTGGTATCTATATCTCGCTGCAGCTGACGGCTGGCCTCCAGTCGCAGCTGGGTATCATTCGGGCGATCGCAGCCCACCAGCGCTAAACACAACAGCAAAATCCCACGCGTTTTCATGCCTGCCCCTGAGCGGTTCCGTTCCTGAATCAACATCATAGGATGGAATGTTGCCGCTGAGTAGCAGGAAAATGGGTCAGAATTTTTCTGCGCGGCGGCGGCGGGTCAGGCCCGTCGCCGCCCGGTAGTCAGATCACGCCGCAGGCCAGACGTGCCCCGCCACCGCCAAGCGGTAGCGGATGGTCTGCATGGTTATCGCCGCCGACATGCACCATCAATGCTTTGCCTTTGATCTCGCTCAGCGATTTCAGACGGGGCGCCACCACGGGATAGCTGGCTTTGCCGTCGTCGGTGACATACAGCGCGGGCAAATCGCCGAGGTGACCGTCAGCGTACGGACCGAGGTGCTTGCCGCTGTTGTGCGGATCGAGGTGACCGCCCGCCGCGCCGGCCGCCACGGTTTTGCCGGCGGATTCGCCGGGCTCACAGCTGCCTTTGGCGTGGACGTGGAAGCCGTGAATGCCGGGTTTCAGCCCGCTCAGCGCCGGCGCGAACTGCAGACCATACGGGGTTTCGCTGATGGTCACCTTACCGATCGACTCACCGATACCCTGCGCCGTCACCTGATGCAGCGTCACGTCTTCTGACGCCGCGTGTGCACCGGCAGCACACACCAGCGTCAGCACGGCCATAATGGTTTTTTTCATAACGTCTCCTTACGGTTCAGATTCCCTCTAAGCCTGGACCGCTTTTGCCCAGGCTGCCGTAGTTTGACGCAGATTTACGCTTCAGGGCACATCGTAGCCGAGCGCCGCCTTGCGAATACGGAACCACTGCTGGCGATCCAGCGTCAGTTCACAGGCTTTCACCGCGTCGCTGACGCGCGCGGTTTTACCGGAACCGATAATCGGCAGCGGACGACTGGGCAGCTTCATTACCCAGGCATAGACCACCTGCTCGATATTGCTGGCACCGATCTCCTGACGCACCTGTTCCAGCTCATCGCGCAGCGGCTGGTAGTGCGGATCGTTAAACAGGCGGCCGCCACCGAGGCACGACCACGCCATCGGGCGCATACGCGTCTGCTGGCACTGGTCGAGCGTGCCGTCGAGCAGCGCCGACTGCTCCAGCGGTGAGATTTCCAGCTGATTGGTGACCAGGCTAAACGGCAGACGGGATTGCAGCAGCGTGAACTGCGCAGCGGTAAAGTTGGACACGCCAAAATAACGCACCTTGCCACTCTGATGCAGCTGCAGGAAGGCTTCAGCGATTTCATCTGCATCCATTAACGGATCCGGACGGTGAATCAACAGCAGATCGAGATAATCGGTGGCAAAGTGGCGCAGCGAGTTTTCCGCACTGTGCAGGATGTGGCTGGCTTCGGTGATGTAGTGACCGATTTTATGTTCCGGTTTCGCGCGGGTGGCAATGCCGCACTTGGTGACGATTTGCAACTGCTGGCGCAGCTGCGGTGCCAGGCGCAGCGCTTCGCCGAACGCGGCTTCACATCGATAGTCGCCATAGATGTCGGCGTGGTCAACGGTGGTGATGCCCAATACCAGGTGATGCTCAATAAACTGCACCAGCTGCTGCGGCGTCATGCCCCACTCCATCAGCCGCCAGTAACCGGCGATCAGCGGCGAAAAAGCGGGTCCCTGTGGGGCAATAGCGTGCGGTTGTAACATGGTTAAACTCCCTTCTGCGCAATAGCGAAAGCGCGAGTATAACCAAATGCGCACGGCGCGTTTTCTTAAAACAGCTCCGGTTGCTGTGGATCAGGATTTTCATCCACTTTTTGCTGACGCTGCAGGCGCAACAGGCGCTGGCGACACAGGCGCAGCACCTCGCGTTTTTGCGCATCGCTGAATTTCATCCAGTTGAAGCGCTCCTCACGGCTGCGCAGACAGCCACGGCAATAGCCGCGCGCATCGCTCTGGCAGATACCGCGACAGGGGCTTGGAACCGGAAAAAACTCTAATTGCTCAGCCACATCACCTCCGCAATGAACCTATCCACTCTTATTGATAACAGCTTAGTGACATAGTGCAAGGCATAAACCGTTATTACTGGTACTGTACACGGCGACAACCACGCCAGCTTCCGTCACCGTGGCAATAGTCAGGGAATCAATCAGGTAAGGAGACACGGTTAAGGTTTTCCTCATCTTCAATTCATACGATTGTCATATTCCGTTATTCCGATGAGTCTCCATGAAACTGATCTCTAAGTTACAGTGTCACGACAACAGTTTTAATTTACTGGCCGCGTTGTTCTTTGCTTTTGTTCTCAATGCCCTGTTTTTATTACGCGCGTGGGAAATTATTCCCTACACCCGCCTGCACGATTACCTGTTCGCCGCCAGCATGCCGGTGGTGCTGGTCGCGGCGTTTTATCTGATCTTCTCGCTGCTGGCCTGGCCGTGGATACGCAAACCTCTGCTGATTGTGCTGATTCTCGCCAGCGCCGCCGCCAACTACTTTATGCACAGCTTTGGTACGGTCATCGACACCAACATGATCGAAAACGTGTTTGAGTCGAATGCGCAGGAAACCGGCGCGCTGATGAGCCGCAACTATGTCATCTGGATGCTGCTGATGGGCATTCTTCCGGTCGCGCTGGTGTGCAGCGTCCGTATCAGCAATCGCCAGCGCTGGTGGTGGAACCTGCTGCAGCGCCTCGCCAGTGCGCTCGGTGCCGTACTGGTGATTCTGCTGATGGCTGTGCTGTTCTACAAAGACTACGCTTCGCTGATCCGCAATAACAAAGGCCTTGTGAAGATGATCACCCCTGCCAATATTGTCAGTGGCACCGGCCATTATGTCGATCAGCGTTATCTGCAGGGCAGCCAGGCGCTGGTAAAGATTGGCGAAGATGCGAAGAAAGGACCGCTAATCACCGCCGGGTCGAAGAAGACGCTGGTGGTGCTGGTGGTGGGCGAAACTGCGCGCGCGGAGAACTTCTCCCTCGGCGGCTATGCGCGCGACACCAACCCACAGCTGAAAAAGCAGCAGGTGATTTATTATCCCAACGCCAGCTCCTGCGGCACGGAAACCGCCATTTCGGTGCCGTGCATGTTCTCGAATATGCCGCGCGAGCATTATGATGCGAACCTCGCCCATCATCAGGAAGGCGTGCTGGATGTGCTGGCCCATGCCGGAGTCAGCGTGCTGTGGCGCGAAAACGACGGCGGCTGCAAAGGTGCCTGCGACCGCGTGCCGCATACCGATATGACGCAGTGGCAGCTGCCACAGTACTGCCACGATGGCTTCTGCCTCGATGACGTCTTGCTGCATCGCTTTGATAACTATGTCGACAGCCTGCACAATGACGGCATCATTGTACTGCACCAGATGGGCAGCCACGGTCCGGCTTACTTTAAGCGCTATCCGGCCGCGTTCCAGCGCTTTACGCCTACCTGCGACAGCAATCAGATTCAGGATTGCGATCACCAGGCGCTGGTTAACACCTACGATAACTCGCTGCTGTATACCGACGATATGCTGAGTCGCACCATCGATAAGCTGAAGGGCCTGAGCGATCGCTTTAACGTGGCGCTGGTGTACCTGTCCGACCATGGCGAATCGCTGGGCGAACACGGCATGTACCTGCACGGTGCGCCGTACCTGTTTGCGCCGTCGCAGCAGACGCACATCCCGCTGCTGCTGTGGATGTCGCCGGGCTACGCCGCGGCGTATCACATTGATCAGGCCTGTCTGCGCCAGCAGGCGGCAGAGACAGCGGTGTCGCAGGATAATCTGTTCCACACGGTGCTCGGCCTGTTCAATATCCAGACGCAGCAGTATCAGCCGCAGCTGGATATGATCAAATCGTGCCAGAATCGCGCCTGAGGATTGCATTAGACCGACTGGTCTAATACTCTGCCTGCTATGAACAAGACAGTGCAACGCAACGCAACCCGTGAACATCTGCTCGCCACCGGCGAGCAGGTCTGCCTGCAGCGCGGTTTCACCGGCATGGGGTTGAGCGAAATGCTGGCGCTGGCGGAAGTGCCGAAAGGCTCGTTTTATCACTACTTCCGCTCGAAAGAAGCGTTTGGTGTGGCGCTGCTTGAGCGCTATTTCGTCAACTATCAGCAGCAGGTTGAACAGCAGCTGACCCAGCCCGGCGTTACTGCACGCGAACGCTTACTGCAGCATTTTCGCTACGCGGAACGGCTGTTTATCGAGCAGGGTCACATCGTCGGCTGTCTGGGCGTTAAGCTTTCCGGCGAAGTGTGCGATCTGTCAGAGCCGATGCGCGATGCGCTGCAGCGCGGTGCCACGGCCATCACGGCCGCTTACGCACGCTGTCTGACGGAGGTCGCAGCCGAACAGCCGCTGCCCTATGGGCAAAGCCCGCAGCAGCTGGCGCAACGCTGTTATCTGCTGTGGCTGGGTGCCAGCCTGCAGAGCAAGATTTCACGTGAGCCCGGGCCGATTAGCCTGGCGCTCGACACCATCGAACAGTGGCTTAATCACCGCTGATTTTTAAAAACGGCAATTTCTAGACGACCGGTCTATTACAGGAGTCATCATGGCGAGTAAACAGCTGTTCACCCCGCTGAAAGTGGGCGCGATTACCGTACCTAACCGTGTCTTTATGGCGCCGCTGACGCGTCTGCGCAGCATTGAACCGGGCGATATTCCTACCCCGCTGATGGCGGAGTATTATCAGCAGCGCGCCAGCGCGGGTCTGATCATTACCGAAGCCACCCAGGTTTCGTTCCAGGCGAAAGGCTACGCTGGTGCGCCGGGTTTGCACACCGCGGAGCAGATTGCTGCGTGGAAAATGATTAACGAAGGTATTCACGCCGCGCACGGTCATAGCGCCGTTCAGCTGTGGCACACCGGCCGCATCTCGCATAATAGCGTGCAGCCGGATGGCAAAGCGCCGGTCGCACCGTCCGCGATCGCCGCTGGCACCCGCACCTCGCTGCGCGCCGCCGACGGCAGCGTATACCGTGAAGATACCTCCATGCCGCGTGAACTGAGCGTGGCAGAAATTCAGCAGATCGTTAAAGACTTCGGCCAGGCGGCAGCGAATGCGCGCGACGCTGATTTTGACCTGCTGGAACTGCACTCTGCGCACGGCTATCTGATGCATCAGTTCCTCGCACCCGGTTCTAACCAGCGTACCGATGAATACGGCGGTTCGATTGAGAAGCGCGGCCGTTTCGCGCTGGAAGTGGTCGATGCGGCAATTGCTAACTGGTCAGCCGATCGCATCGGTATCCGCATCTCGCCAATCGGCGCCTTCCAGAATCTGGAAAACGGTCCGGATGAAGAAGAAGCGGCACTGTGGTATATCAGCGAACTGGGCAAGCGCGGCCTCGCCTACCTGCACCTGTCTGAGCCAGACTGGGCGGGCGGTAAGCCTTACACCGATGAGTTCCGTAAGAAAGTGCGTGCCGCCTTCCCGGGCGTGATTATCGGTGCCGGTGCCTACACCGTGGAAAAAGCGGACGATCTGATTGCGCGTGGCCTGATTGACGCGGTGGCCTTCGGCCGTGACTTCATCGCCAACCCGGACCTGGTAGCACGCCTGCAGCAGGATGCACCGCTTAATCCGCAGCGCCCGGAGAGCTTCTACGGCGGCGGCGCGGAAGGTTACACCGACTACCCGACACTGTAAGTCAAACGCGGCCGCAGCGGATGTGCGGCCGCGTGCTTTCTTCAGGGCATTCCCTCGCTATACTAAGCGGGTTCCCTGATGACTTTTGAAAAGAGGATGTTATGCGTTTACTTCACACTATGTTACGCGTTGGCGATCTGCAGCGCTCCATCGATTTTTATACCCGCGTGCTGGGCATGCGCGTGCTGCGTCAGAGCGAAAACACCGAATACAAATACACCCTGGCTTTCGTGGGTTACACCGAAGAGAGCGAAGGTGCGGTCATTGAGCTGACCTACAACTGGGGCGTGGATAAATACGACCTCGGCAATGCCTACGGCCACATCGCGCTGGGCGTGGATGATGTCGCGGCGACCTGCGACCGCATCCGTCAGGCGGGCGGTAACGTCACGCGTGAAGCCGGCCCGGTCAAAGGCGGCAGCACCATCATCGCTTTCGTGGAAGATCCGGACGGCTACAAAATCGAGCTGATCGAAAACAAACACGCCGGTCACGGCCTCGGCAACTAATGCCGTTAGTCAGCCTGCTAATTTGCGGGCTGACTTCCCTCTCCTGCTGCACCCTGCGCCGATTTTTGCCATAATGCGCGCTGCCCCATTTCCTGCAATGAGATCCTGATGTCTGAATCGAACGCCTTAAACGCTCTCCATCAACGCTTCCGTGGTTTTTATCCTGTGGTGATTGACGTTGAAACCGCCGGTTTTAATGCGCAAACCGATGCGCTGCTGGAAATCGCCGCCACCACGTTAAAAATGGATGAGGATGGCTGGCTGCACCGCGATGAAACCCTGCATTTCCACGTGGAGCCGTTCGAAGGGGCGATTCTAAATCCCGAAGCGCTGGCGTTTACCGGCATCGACCCCAGCAATCCGCTGCGCGGCGCGGTGAGTGAATATGAGGCGCTGCACGCCATTTTCAAAATGGTGCGCAAAGGTACCAAAGACAGTGGCTGTAACCGGGCGATTATCGTGGCGCACAATGCCACCTTTGATCATAATTTTCTGATGGCGGCAGCAGAGCGCACCGGCATGAAGCGTAACCCGTTCCACCCGTTCGCCACCTTTGACACCGCCGCTCTGAGCGGGCTGGTGCTGGGACAAACGGTACTGGCGAAGGCCTGTAAAGCGGCGGGGATAGATTTTGACAGCACTCAGGCGCACTCGGCGCTGTACGATACCGAACAGACCGCCACGCTATTTTGCGAACTGGTGAATCGCTGGAAACGCCTCGGCGGCTGGCCGCTGGCGGTGAGTGAAGAGCCGACCGAAGACGATGCCTCAGCCTGAGGCCCGTCAGACCGCAGCCAAAAAAAAGGCCGACACTGCTGTCGGCCTTTTTCTTATTCTGCTTCTTTGTGCTTCTCAGCGGTCTCTTTGATCAGCGGTTGCAGTTCGCCGCGCTGGAACATCTCAACGATGATGTCACAGCCGCCGACCAGCTCGCCATCCACCCACAGCTGCGGGAAAGTTGGCCAGTTGGCGTATTTCGGTAACTCAGCGCGGATATCCGGATTTTGCAGAATGTCTACGTACGCAAAGCGCTCACCACAGGCAGACAGCGCCTGTACCGCCTGCGCAGAGAAACCGCAGCTTGGCAGTTTCGGCGAACCTTTCATGTACAGCAGGATCGGGTTTTCTGCGATCTGGCGCTGAATTTTTTCAACAGTACTCATTTTTGCCTTCCTTAATCCTTCACTTCGTGTTTGTTTATTGTAGCGACTTCGCCCCGCGACTGAAAACGGGATTTTGCCTTAGCCGGCGCATATCGCCATGTTTGTTAAGTTCGCGCGCCACGAATAACATTTTCATATCATTAATAAGCATTAATCAATTAATAATTAGCAATAATTCCGCTGGGTTAAACAGCTGAAATCGCTCATTTTTGCCCCACTTTCAGTACCGTGACAGATTAATGGAAAAAGACCTTACCTTTTGCAAAAAAAGTGGATTAGAATTGCCCCGGTGCTGATCGTCGATCAGATTTTTCTAACTTTACAGAGGTCTGTCTTCCT
>NZ_JASEWO010000303.1:0-2685 GCF_030024295.1 Pantoea sp. Pa-EAmG | reverse complement strand
GCGCTGGAGCAGCAAGAGGCGTGACAAACGCGGGCGGATCGCCTATTATCCCGCGCCGAAGCTGACCAGACAGTCGCCGCTTTGTCGTCGTCCCTTTCGGGGGAGACGGGCAGAGGGGAGGAAAGTCCGGGCTCCATAGGGCAGGGTGCCAGGTAACGCCTGGGGGGGAAACCCACGACCAGTGCAACAGAGAGCAAACCGCCGATGGCCCGTGCAAGCGGGATCAGGTAAGGGTGAAAGGGTGCGGTAAGAGCGCACCGCGCGGCTGGCAACAGTCCGTGGCACGGTAAACTCCACCCGGAGCAAGGCCAAATAGGGGTTCACATGGTACGGCCCGTACTGAACCCGGGTAGGCTGCTTGAGCCAGTGAGCGATTGCTGGCCTAGATGAATGACTGTCCACGACAGAACCCGGCTTATCGGTCAGTTTCGACTTTTTTATAAAGACGCCCGCAGGTGAAAATCTGCGGGCGTTTTGTTTTTTGGTAAGGTGCGTGCTGTCCCTCATCCTAACCTTCTCCCGCAGGCGGGAGAAGGGACCGATTGTGCGTGTGGCGAGTTGAGTGCTCGCCCTGCAAGACCGCACTTAACTATTCCCTCTCCCCGTGGGAGAGGGTTAGGGTGAGGGCAGAAAACCGCACGAAGCCAGATAAAACCGCACAAAAATCCCATTTCCCTGCGTAAAGAAACGCAAATCCGCAAAAAAGTTATTTTTCCTGTGCCAGAATAGGCGCGTGTTCAACTACTGAGGACAATTTTTCATCCACACCGGGAAAAGCAACAACGTGGATAAGTTGTAAAATTATGGATAACCATTTCGTTACACTTTACGTATTAACCTCTTCACCTACCTGCGTTTTCTCCTGCTCACTGAGCGATCGGCACTGGCGCTTCGCGCTGTAGTTTTTTCTCTCCTTCCTGGATTTTTATCTTTTTCAGCTATCACGCTGCTGTTTGCGCGTGGATGGCGTTTATTTCTCACAGGAGAGAAATCATGCTGTACTGGATTTTATTAGCGTTAGCGATTGCTGCCGAAATTACAGGCACCGTGTCAATGAAATGGGCCAGCGTTAATGGCGGCAGCGCCGGCTATATTTTTATGCTGTTGGTGATCGCCCTGTCATACATCTTCCTCACCTTTGCCGTTAAACGTATTGCCCTTGGCGTGGCTTATGCCATGTGGGAAGGTGTCGGTATTCTGTTTATCACCCTGTTCAGCGTGATGCTGTTTGACGAGGCGCTGTCGGTGATGAAGGCGGCGGGTTTGATCACGCTGATCGCGGGTATCGCGCTGATCAAAGCGGGGACATTCAGCCGTAAGGAGCTGCGTCATGACCACGCTTAATGTCGTGCATCTGGCCTGGCTGGCGCTGGCCATCGTGCTGGAAATTGTGGCGAACATCGCGCTGAAATACGCCAACGGCTTCCGTCGTCCGCTGTATGGCGTGGTATCGCTGGTGGCTGTCCTGGCGGCATTCAGTGCCCTGTCGCAGGCAGTGAAGGGGATAGATCTCTCGGTGGCCTACGCCTTGTGGGGCGGTTTCGGTCTGGTGGCGACCGTAGCGGCAGGCTGGATCCTGTTCGGACAACGCCTGAACACCCGCGGCTGGCTGGGCGTGGCACTGCTGCTGGCCGGGATGGTGTTGATCAAATTTGCCTGAGGCAGCGCAATACTGCCTGCCTTGCTTTCCCAATAGTGGGAGAGAAGGGCAGGCATGCGTAAGCCAGTCAGCGCTTAACCGCGGCCGTGCGGCTCATCCCAGTCAAAAGCCGGTCCCAGCGAAATAACGCCGTTCGGATTGATGGTCTTGTGGCTACAGTAGTAGTGATGGCGGATGTGCGGCAGGTTCACCGTATCGGCAATGCCCGGCATCTGATAAATATCGCGCAGGAAGCCGTTCAGGTTACGGTAATCGCTGATGCGATGACGATCGCACTTAAAGTGGGTCACGTAGACCGGGTCAAAGCGCACCAGCGTGGTCCACAGGCGCAGATCGGCTTCGGTGAGGCGATCGCCGGTCAGATAGCGATGCTGACCCAGAATCTGCTCCAGCCGTGCCAGCGAATGGAACAGTGCGGTTACGGCTTCATCATAAGCCGACTGTGACGTGGCAAATCCACTTTTGTAGACGCCGTTATTGACGGTGTCATAAATCCAGCCGTTGAGTTCGTCGATCTTGTCACGCAGCTCGGGCGGGTAGTAATCGCCGGCGCGAGCGCCCTGCGCGTCGAAGGCGCTGTTAAACATACGGATGATATCGGCGGATTCATTACTGACAATAGTGTGCTGCTTTTTATCCCACAGCACCGGCACGGTCACACGCCCGCTGTAATGCGGATCGGCATGCAGATAGAGCTGATAGAGGAATTCGTTCTGATACAGCGAATCGCCGGTCGCGGCGGGGAAGTCATCGTCGAAGGTCCAGCCGTTCTCCAGCATCAGCGGGTGCACCACTGACACCGAAATCATCTCTTCTAACCCCTTCAGCTGACGCATCAGCAGGGTGCGATGCGCCCACGGGCAGGCCAGCGAAACGTATAAATGGTAACGATCGCGCTCGGCGGCAAAGCCGGCTTTCCCGGTTGGCCCGGCGCTGCCGTCTGCCGTGATCCAGTTACGCCAGACTGCTTCTGTGCGTTTGAAGCGGCCACCGGTTGACTTCGTATCGTACCAGGTGTCATGCCA
>NZ_JASEWO010000078.1:0-20412 GCF_030024295.1 Pantoea sp. Pa-EAmG | reverse complement strand
AATGTGGAAATGGTTACACCAGTGGGCAAAGCCTGAGCGGCTTTACCAGCTATGCGGTCGCTTGATTCCCTGGTTCGCAGTCCTGGGCGTCGGCGCGCTGCTGCTCGGCTGGATTTGGGGATTCGGCTTTGCGCCGGCGGATTATCAACAGGGCAACAGCTTCCGCATCATGTACATTCACGTGCCGGCGGCGATGTGGTCGATGGGCGTCTATGCCTCGATGGCCATCGCCGCCTTCATCGGTCTGGTGTGGCAGATGAAAATGGCCGATCTGGCGGCTGCGGCGATGGCGCCAGTTGGGGCGGTATTTACCTTTATCGCACTGGTGACCGGCTCGGCGTGGGGCAAGCCGATGTGGGGCACCTGGTGGATTTGGGATGCGCGTCTGACTTCTGAACTGGTGCTGCTGTTCCTCTATATGGGCGTGATTGCGCTCTATCACTCTTTCGACGATCGCCGCACCGCCGGACGCGCGGCCGGCATCCTGATTCTGGTCGGCGTGGTTAACCTGCCGATTATTCACTTCTCCGTGCAGTGGTGGAACACGCTGCATCAGGGCTCGTCGGGCATTCTGCAACAGGCGATCGATCCCAGCATGCGCACGCCGCTGCGCTGGTCGATTCTCGGCTATCTGCTGGTGTTTGGTGCGCTCACCCTGATGCGTCTGCGCAACCTGATTCTGTTTACCGAGCGTCACCGCCCGTGGGCGATTGACGTGGCGCAGGGAGGACGCAAAGCATGACGCCTGCCTTCTCATCGTGGAGCGAGTTTTTCGCCATGGGCGGCTATGCCTTTTACGTCTGGCTGGCGGTGTGTTTTACGCTGATTCCGCTAATCGGTCTGGTGCTGCACACCGTGTTGTTCCGTCGCCGCCTGCTGGCAGAGATTCGCCAGCGTCAGTCCCGCGAGCGCCGCATCCGCGCGGCAAAAGCTAAACAAGCTGCCAGTGAAGCAGCAGGAGAGTCCGTGTGAATATCCGTCGTCGTAACCGCCTGTATGTGGTGGTGGCGGTGCTGGTGGGCTTAGGCCTTGCCACGTCGCTGGTGATGTACGCGCTGCGTTCCAACATCGACCTGTTCTACACCCCGAGTGAAATTCTCTACGGCAAAGGTGAGGATCACCAGAAGCCGGAGGCCGGACAGCGCCTGCGCGTCGGCGGCATGGTGATGCCCGGTAGCGTCAAACGCGATCCGAAAACGCTGGCGGTGTCGTTCAAACTGTATGATGCCAACGGCGTAGTCAGCGTCAGCTACGAAGGCATTCTGCCGGATCTGTTCCGTGAAGGGCAGGGCGTGGTGGCGCAGGGCGTGCTGGAAGACGGCAATCTGGTCAACGCCAAAGAGGTGCTGGCGAAGCACGATGAGAAGTACACGCCGCCGGAAATTCAGGACGCAATGAAGAAGAATCATAACGGACCGGCAGCGGCCTATCAGCAGGCGGGTACGCAATCATGATGCCGGAAATTGGCAGCTTTCTGCTGTGTCTGGCGCTGGGCTTAGCGCTGCTATTAAGTATTTATCCGCTGTGGGGCGCGGCGCGTCAGGATGGCCGGCTGATGGCGCTGGCGCGTCCGCTCACCTGGGGCATGTTCCTGTGCATCGCTGCCGCGTTCCTCGTGCTGGTGCACGCGTTTGTGGTCAACGATTTTACCGTCGGCTACGTTGCCACCAACTCCAATTCGCTGCTGCCGGTGTATTACCGCATCGCCGCCACCTGGGGCGCGCATGAAGGATCGCTGCTGCTGTGGGTGCTGCTGCTCAGCACCTGGACATTAGCGGTAGCGATTTTCAGCCGCGGCATGCCGCAGGATGCGCTGGCGCGCGTGCTGGCGGTGATGGGGATGATCAACCTCGGCTTCCTGTTGTTCATCATCCTCACCTCGAATCCGTTTACCCGCACGCTGCCGAACTTTCCGATTGATGGGCGCGACCTCAACCCGATGCTGCAGGATATCGGGCTGATCTTCCATCCGCCGCTGCTCTATATGGGCTATGTTGGCTTCTCGGTGGCGTTTGCCTTTGCCATTGCGTCGCTGATGGCTGGCCGGCTGGATACCGCCTGGGCGCGCTGGTCACGTCCGTGGACCACCGCGGCATGGGTATTTCTGACTATTGGTATCGTGCTCGGTTCCGCGTGGGCGTATTACGAACTCGGCTGGGGCGGCTGGTGGTTCTGGGATCCGGTCGAAAACGCCTCCTTTATGCCGTGGCTGGCCGGTACTGCGCTGATGCACTCATTGGCGGTGACAGAAAAGCGCGGCAGCTTTAAGTCATGGACGGTGCTGCTGGCGATTACCGCGTTCTCATTAAGCCTGCTGGGTACCTTCCTGGTGCGTTCCGGCGTGCTGGTGTCGGTGCACTCGTTCGCCTCGGATCCGGCGCGCGGTATGTTTATCCTCGCCTTCCTGGTGATTGTCATTGGCAGTTCGCTGCTGCTGTACGCCCTGAAAGGGGGCCAGGTGCGTAGCCGCGTGCAAAGCGAAGCCTGGTCGCGCGAATCCTTCCTGCTCGGCAACAACGTGCTGCTGATTGCCGCAATGCTGGTGGTGCTGCTCGGTACGCTGCTGCCGCTGGTGCATAAACAGCTCGGGCTGGGCAGCATTTCGGTTGGCGAGCCGTTCTTCAATACCATGTTCACCTGGCTGATGGCGCCGTTCGCGCTGATGCTCGGCATCGGGCCGCTGGTGCGCTGGCGCCGTGATGAGCCGCAAAAGCTGTGGAAGCGGCTCGGCGTGGGGCTGCTGGTGACGCTGATTTTGTCGATCGTGCTGCCGTGGCTGCTGCAGGATCGCATCGAAGCGATGACGGTGATTGGCCTGCTGATGGCCATCTGGGTGATCCTGCTGACGCTGATGGAGCTGCACGAACGCGCTACCCATCGGCATCGTTTTCTGGCGGGATTGCGCCATCTGTCGCGCAGCCACTGGGGCATGGTGCTGGGCCATCTTGGCGTGGCGGTGACGGTGGTGGGCATTGCCTTTAGCACCCAATACAGCGTTGAGCGTGACGTACGCATGAAGGCCGGCGACAGCGTGGATATCCACAACTATCACTTTATTTTCCGCGATGTGCACAATTTGCAGGGCCCCAACTACAGCGGCGGCGTGGCGATTATCGATGTCACACGCAACGGTAAGCCAGAAGCGGTGCTGTATGCAGAGAAGCGCTTCTATACCGCAGCGCGTACCATGATGACGGAAGCGGCGATCAGCGGCGGCTTCACGCGCGATCTCTACGCGGCGCTGGGCGAAGAGCTGGATGACGGTTCCTGGGCGGTGCGTATTTATTACAAACCCTTTGTGCGCTGGATCTGGTTCGGCGGCGTGTTTATGGCGGTGGGCGGCCTGCTGTGCCTGCTCGATCCGCGCTACCGCTCGCGCAAAAAAGCGCAGCGCGAGGAACTGGCATGAATAAAAAGATCCTGTTTATTCCTTTAGTCCTGTTTCTGCTGCTGGCGGCGGCGCTGCTGTGGCAGCTGACGCGCAACGCCAGCGGTGACGATCCTACGCGCCTCGAATCGGCGCTGATCGGTAAACCGGTGCCGGTGTTTAAACTCGAAGCGCTGGATCAGCCAGGTAAAATCTATAACCAGCAGGTGCTGACCGATGGCAAACCGCTGCTGCTGAATGTCTGGGCCACCTGGTGTCCGACCTGCCGCGCCGAACATCAATATCTCAACACGCTGGCGGAGCAGGGCATTCGCGTGGTTGGCCTCAATTACAAAGACGACCGCAGCAAAGCCGTCACCTGGCTTAACACGCTCGGCAATCCGTATGCGCTGAGCCTGTATGACGGCGACGGCATGCTCGGTCTGGATCTCGGCGTCTACGGCGCGCCGGAGACCTTCCTGATTGATGGCCACGGCATTATCCGCTACCGCCACGCCGGCGACATGAACGACCGGGTGTGGAATGAAGAGCTGAAGCCGCTGTGGCAGAAATACAGCAAGGAGGCCGGCGTATGAAGCAACTGCTTATGTTGCTCGCGGGTCTGCTGCTGAGCACCAGCCTGTGGGCCGCGATCGATACTTATCAGTTCGATTCGGTCCAGCAGGAGGAGCAGTATCGCGAGCTCACCGCATCGCTGCGCTGCCCGAAGTGCCAGAACAACAGTATTGCCGACTCCAACGCGATGATTGCCGCCGACATGCGGCTGAAAGTGTATGAGCTGATGAAGCAGGGCCAGAGCCGCCAGCAGATCATTGATTACATGGTGGCGCGTTATGGCAACTTCGTCACTTATGAACCGCCGGTGACGCCGTCGACGCTGATTCTGTGGGTCGGACCGGCACTGTTTGTGGTGCTCGGTGGGCTGATTATTATTCTGCGCAGCCGACGCGGCAACGCGCGCAGCGAGCTGGATGACGATGAACAACAGCGCCTTGCGGCGATTCTGAAGCGTGACGGGAAGCCGTAATGACTGGATTCTGGATTACCCTGATTATTTTACTGGCGGCGGCGACGGCGCTGTTTGTCGGTGCCGGCTGGCGGCAGCGTCAGGCCAGCAGCGGCGATCGCGATCGTCTCAATACCGATTTTTATCAGCAGCGCCTGCGCGAGCTGGAGCATGATGAAGCCGAGGGCGTGGTCAGCGAACGTCCGGAGATGGTGCGTGAACTGCAGCAAACGCTGCTGACCGACGTGCCCGGCGACGCGGCGGCACGCGCGCATCACAGCAGCCGCTGGGTACTGCTGCCGGGTGTGATCGTCCTGGTGCTGGTGTCGGTGGGCGTTTATCTGAAAACCGGTGGCCTCACCCAGCTGGCGGGCTGGCAGAGCGTGCAGCAGGAGTACCCGGCGCTGCGCGCCCGGGTGATGGATCCCAATGCGCAGCCGCTGACCATGGAAGAGCTGGCGCGTCTGCAGCTCGGCCTGCGCACCTCGCTGCAAAACGATCCGCAAAACCTCAATGACTGGGCGATGCTGGGTCGCCTCGGCATGGTGCTGAACAACGCCACCGATGCCAGCCAGGCCTTTGAGCACGCTTTGCAGCTGGCGCCGGACAACCTTGAACTGCAGCAGGATTATGCCGAAGTGCTGACGCGCTCCAGCGATCCGCAGGATAACCGCCAGGCCAATATGCTGCTGAAAGACCTGCTGAAGCGCGACCACAGCAACGTGCGCACCCTCAGTCTGCTAGCGTTCAATGCCTTTGAGCAGCAACAGTATGGCGAAGCGATTGGCGCGTGGCAGGTGATGCTGAAGCTGCTGCCGGCCGGCGATCGACGCATTACCATGATAGAGCGCAGCATTGAACAAGCGAAAACCGACGCGGGACAGCAAAATAGCCAGCTGGCATTGACGGTGAGCTTAACGCCAGAGGCAGAAAAAATGTTACCGCCGGGCGGAGTGTTGTATATTTCTGTGTCTGACGGTGTTTCACCGGTGCCTGTGGCTGTAAAGCGTTTACCGCTCAGCCACTTCCCGCTATCGCTTACGCTGGATGACAGCAACGCCATGATGCCGGATCGCCTGCTTTCGGCGCAGCATCAGGTGCAGGTCAGGGTGCGCATTTCGCGCGATGGTAGTGCTAATCCGCAGTCCGGCGACTGGTTTGGTTTAAGCGCGGTCACCCCCTGGGATGGTCACCAGCCGATGGCTGTTGAGGTCAATCAGCAGCAGCCCTGAAGCGATACACCTTTTATCTGCACAGGGAGAGAAGAATGAATAATCGCCTGACCGGCCTGGCGCTGGCCAGTTTACTGCTGGTGGGATGTGCCAGTTCCAAACCGGCCGACGAGACGACGCCTGCGCAGCGCAGCGATCCGCTCGAAGGGTTCAACCGCACGATGTTTAACTTCAACTACAACGTGCTGGATCCCTATGTGGTGCGTCCGGTGGCGGTTGCCTGGCGTGATTACGTGCCGGTGCCGGCCCGTACCGGGCTGAGCAACTTCCTCGGTAACCTTGATGAACCGGCCAGCATGGTAAACTCGATTCTGGTCGGCGAGCCGCGTCAGGCGGGCATTCACTTTACCCGTTTCTTCCTGAACACCGTGCTCGGCCTCGGCGGTTTCATCGATGTCGCCGGCAAAGCCAATCCCCAGCTGGCGCGTGAAGTGCCGCACCACTTTGGCAGCACGCTGGGCCGTTATGGCGTTGGCTACGGTCCGTACGTGGTGCTGCCAGGTTACGGCAGCTTTACCGTGCGTCAGGATGGCGGCGACTACGTCGATACGCTTTATCCGGTGCTGAGCTGGCTTACCTGGCCGATGTCGATCGGTAAATGGACGCTGGAAGGGGTGGAAACGCGCGCGCAGCTGCTTGATTCCGACGGCCTGCTCAGACAGCAGCAGGATCCGTACGCCTTTATCCGCAACGCCTATTTCCAGCGTAACGATTTCCTCGCCAGCGGCGGCAAGCTGAAGCCGGAGGAGAATCCGAACGCCAGCGCGATTCAGGACGATTTAAAAGATATCGACTCTCAATAAATGACAACGGCGACCAACAGGTCGCCGTTTTGTTTTCAGCTGGCGACCCGCATGGGCCGCTGCACTGATTATCAGAACTTGTAGTTGAAGTTAGCGCCGTACAGCCAGGCCTTACCTTCGGAATTAAAGGTATAAGGACCTTCTTTCACCGTCACGTGCTGACCGTGCATATAGGAAACCCCGACATCCACCGACGCATCCGGCGTGAAGGCGTAAGACGCACCGGCGCTCAGCCACAGGCGATCCTGATCCGGAATCGAGATGGAGCGTTTATCCGCCGGCACCGGGCTGTCATCAAACGCGATACCGGTACGGAACGTCCAGTTATCGTCGTAGTTGTAAGTGGTACCTAACGCGATGCGATATGCATCACGGTAGCCTTCATCTTTATAGAACAGCGTCTGGCCGTTGCTGCCGGTGGCTTTCAGCTCCTGGAACTGGCTCCAGCTGGTATAGGCGAGGCTGTAGTGCACCGCCCACTGTGGCGCCACTTTATGCCAGCCGGACACTTCCCACATTTCCGGCAGGTTCAGCGTCAGCGAACCCGGAATGGTGGCGCCGCTGGTACCATACGGCAGACCCAGCGCAATCGCCTGCGGCGTGCCGTTGAAGGCGCGCGGGATATTGCTCTTATAGTCGCCGTCGAAATCGATCTTCACTTTGGAACGATAGGTGAAGCCGAAGCGGTTGTTTTTATCCACTTCATACAGGATACCGGCGTTCCAGCCGTAGCCCCATTCGTCACCTTTCAGGTGCGCGACCTGGGTATCGGCCGGCAGACCGGCGCGGGCACCGGCTTCACCGGCGTAGCGCTCAATTTTCGCTTTGGCGTACACCGCGTCAAAGCCGACGCCGAAGCTGAAGTTATCATTTAAACGATAAGCGGTGCTGAGGTTGAAGTTGCCGGTCATCAGATCGGTTTTGCCACCGAAGCCGCCCGCGGTGTAGCCGTTATTAAATTCGGTGGCCAGACCGTAGTTCGAGGTGGCCGAGGCGCCAATCCACCACTGATCGTTAATCGGATGCACATAATGGATGTTCGGGATCCACTGGTTTGGCGCAATATTGCTGGCGTTGAGGCTGTTGCCGGTCGGGCTGTTACCGCTGATATCCACTTCCGGGTCGATATAGACGGCACCGATAGAGAAAGAAGGGCGGTCCATCAGGGCCATGGTGGCTGGGTTACGGCTGGCAGAGGCGGCGGTATCACCCATGGCGCCTTCACCGGAATAGGCGCGGCCCAGGCCGATTGCTGAGAATTCGTTAAGTTGAAAGCCTGCGGCGTAGACGTGAGAAGAGACGAGCGCCACTGCAGCTGCCACAGCTGACTTTGCAAACAGGTTCTTATGGTTCATGACCACAACCTCATCTAGATTTATTATTAAACGTTGTTACGTCGCGTAACAAAGGACGGCGGATTGTAGGGACTGACGACAAAGACACATATCAGACCAGTGCGACGAGTATAGGTCCGACCTGTGTATTTGTTGCAATATTGTTTTTAAAATATTTCTGCTTTGATCGATAAAATCAGATCTGCTTAACAAAATCCTTGCGGTTCTGCTCCAGCATAGCGAGTCAAATTTGTTTTGGATCAATTTTTAGTGTGATATTCGTCACTTAGCGGGCGGAAGATAGCCGCGACGTGGCATCCGGCGTACACTTTGCAGCAGAAAATGATCCGATAGTGTTGATTTATCGTCAGGAGAAAAACATGACTGATGCCATTAGAAACTGTAGTGCGAACGAAACGGCAGCCTGCTGCTGCGTTGACGTAGGCACCGTGATGGACAATACCGATTGCAGCGCCAGCTGGTCAGGCGTGTTCGCTGACCGTCAGGCGGCAGAAGCAATGCTGGCCGAGCTGAGCGCCAAAGCGCGCCAGGTCGAGTCCGATCCGTGCGAGATTCATTCGCGCTTTACCAACGAAGCAGACGGCGTGCGCCTGGACGTCGATTTCACCTTTGCCTGCCAGGCCGAAACCCTGATTTTCCAGCTCGGCTTACGTTAATCCCGCCGCTGCCGACCCGCTTTTTCGGCAGCGTTGCCTCTTTTTCGTGTTACTCCTCGCACTTTTTTTCTCCTGTTATTGGCGACTTAGCAACACCTGGTTAACACTGATGATCAGGTCAGACCTGTTTGGCAATGATGCTACGGTCGTAAATTACAGGTGAGTGCAATGAGCAAAGCGCAGCCGCTGCTGACGCGTCAGGGCGAACGTATCGCCATTACCCACGGATTACGCACCCCGTTTGCCCGCCAGGCAAGCGACTTTCACGGCATTCCGGCGCTGGAGCTGGGGCGCATGGTGGTCAGCGAATTAATGGCGCGCAGCGAATTGCCGGTGGAGGTGATCGATCAGCTGGTGTTCGGCCAGGTGGTGCAGATGCCGGAAGCCCCCAATATCGCGCGTGAAATCGTGCTGAGCAGCGGACTGAGCGTGCACACTGATGCCTACAGCGTGAGCCGTGCCTGCGCCACCAGCTTTCAGGCGGTGGCCAACGTGGCGGAAAGCCTGATGGCCGGGACCATCGATGCAGGTATTGCCGGTGGCGCTGACTCCTCCTCGGTGCTGCCGATTGGCGTCAGCAAAACGCTGGCGCGCGCGCTGGTTGATCTCAACAAAGCCCGCACCCTGAGCAAAAAATTACACATCTTACGCCGCCTGCGCCCACGCGATCTGTTGCCGGTGCCGCCGGCCGTGGCGGAATACTCCACCGGTTTACGCATGGGCGACACCGCCGAGCAGATGGCCAAAACGCACGGTATTACGCGTGAGCAGCAGGACGCACTGGCGCTGCGCTCGCACCAGCGTGCCGCGCAGGCCTGGCAATCCGGCGTGCTGGCACAGGAAGTGATGCCGGCGTTTGTGCCGCCGTGGAAAGCACCGATTGAGCAGGACAACAACATTCGCTTTAACGCCAGTGCGGCGGATTATGCAAAGCTGCGTCCGGCGTTTGACCGTCGCCACGGCTCGGTCACCGCGGCCAACAGCACGCCGCTGACCGATGGCGCGGCGGCGCTGATTCTGATGCGCGAAGGGCGCGCGCGTGAGCTGGGCATTACACCGCTCGGTTACCTGCGCAGCTATGCGTTTGCCGCGATTGATGTCTGGCAGGACATGTTGCTCGGACCGGCTTACGCATCACCGCTGGCGCTGGATCGCGCCGGCATTAACCTCGGCGATCTGACGCTGATCGACATGCATGAAGCCTTTGCCGCGCAGACGCTGGCCAACCTCAGGCTGTTTAACGATGAACGCTTTGCGCGCGAGGTGCTGAAGCGCGATCGCGCGCTGGGCGAAGTCGACGAGACGCGTTTCAACGTGCTGGGCGGTTCCATCGCCTACGGTCATCCGTTCGCCGCCACCGGCGCGCGCATGATCACGCAAACGCTGCATGAGCTGCGGCGGCGCGGCGGCGGCTTAGGGCTGGTAACCGCCTGTGCCGCTGGCGGATTAGGCAGCGCGATGGTTCTGGAGGCCGAATAATGAGCGAATCTGCATTCCATTTACAGATGCGTCCGGATCACGTTGCGGTGATCACCATTGATGTGCCGGGCGAAAAGATGAACACCCTGAAAGCGGAGTTTGTGCCGCAAATCCGCGCGGTGCTGGCGGAGGCGCGCAGCGATGCGCAGCTGGCGGGCATCGTGCTGATTTCGGGCAAACGCGACAACTTTGTCGCCGGTGCGGACATCAGCATGATCGCCCGTTGTGAAACGGCGCAGCAGGCTGAAGCGCTGGCGCGGCAGGGACAGGAAGTGATGGCGGAGATCGCCGCGCTGCCGTTCCCGGTGGTCGCCGCCATTCATGGAGCCTGTCTTGGCGGCGGGCTGGAGCTGGCGCTGGCCTGCGATGCGCGCATCTGCTCGCTGGATGAGAAAACCCGTCTCGGCCTGCCAGAGGTGCAGCTCGGCCTGTTGCCCGGTTCCGGCGGCACCCAGCGGTTGCCGCGTCTGATTGGTGTGCAGCAGGCGCTGCCGCTGATCCTCAGCGGCAAACAGCTGCGCGCTAAGCAGGCGCTGAAGCTTGGCCTGGTGGATGATGCGGTGCCGCAGGCGATTCTGCTGGCAACCGCCGTGGCACGTGTCCATAAAGGAAAGCACGCCGCACGCAGCCTGTCGCGCCGCGATCGCCTGCTGCAGGGGCCGCTGGCGCGTCCGCTGCTGTTTACGCTGGCCAAACGCCAGACCGATGGTAAAACCCACGGTAACTATCCGGCCACCGACCGCATTTTGCAGGTGGTGCGCATCGGGCTGGAGCAGGGCAGCGCCGCCGGTCACGCCGCGGAAGCGCGCGCGTTTGGCGAGCTGGCGATGACCGTGCAGTCGGCCGCACTACGCAGCCTGTTTTTTGCTTCCACCGCCCTGAAGAAAGAGCCGATGGCGGATGCGCCGCCGCGCCCGCTGCAGCAGATTGGCGTGCTGGGCGGCGGGCTGATGGGCGGCGGGATTGCCAGCGTCACCGCGCTGAAAGCCGGTCTGCCGGTGCGTATCCGCGATATCAACCTTAACGGCGTTAACCACGCACTGCAGTACAGCTGGGATTTGCTGAGCAAAAAGGTAAAACGGCGCCAGCTCAAGCCGGCGGAACGCCAGCAGCAGATGGCGCGCATCAGCGGCGGCACCGATTATCAGGGCTTCCGCCAGCGCGATCTGGTGATCGAAGCGGTGTTTGAGGATCTGGCGCTGAAGCAGCAAATGGTGGCCGAGATTGAAGAACACTGTCAGTCGCATACCATCTTTGCGTCTAACACCTCCTCGCTGCCGATTGCGCAGATCGCCGCCGGCGCGCAGCGCCCGGAGAATGTTATCGGTCTGCACTTCTTCAGCCCGGTAGACAAGATGCCGCTGGTCGAGGTGATTCCGCATAGCGGCACCTCAGCACAGACGCTGGCCACCACGGTGGATCTGGCGCGTCGTCAGGGCAAAACCGCCGTGGTGGTGGCTGACCGTCCCGGCTTTTATGTTAACCGCATTCTCGCGCCCTATATAAATGAAGCCATGCGCTGTCTGCTGGAGGGCGAGCCCATTGAACACATTGATAGCGCACTGGTGAAATTTGGTTTCCCGGTCGGCCCTCTGCAGCTGCTGGATGAAGTCGGTATTGATGTCGGCAGCAAAATCAGCCCGATTCTCGAACAGGCCTACGGTTCACGCTTCAGCGCGCCGCAGGCGGTGAGCGCTATCCTGGCCGACGATCGCAAAGGGCGCAAAAACCAGAAAGGTTTTTATGATTATCAGCGCACGCGCTGGCCGCGCAAACGTCAGGCCGATGCCAGTCTGTACCGCCTGCTGCAGTTAAAACCCCAGGCGAAACAGAGCGAGCAGCAGATCGCCACGCGCTGCGTGATGCTGATGCTCAACGAGGCGGTACGTTGTCTCGACGAAGCGGTGATCCGCAGCGCCCGCGATGGCGACATCGCGGCAGTGTTTGGCATCGGGTTTCCGCCGTTTCTCGGCGGGCCGTTTCGCTATATTGACCAGCGCGGCGCGGCCGAGATCGTCAATACATTACGTACATTAATGCAGCAATACGGCGAGCGTTTTACGCCCTGTGACGCGTTAGTGGCAATGTCAGAAGGGAAAACGAATTTTTACACTTCTGCACATTCATGAATAGCCGCACGGATTCAGCGGGTTAGAATCGGGGCCGCGCAGTGCCTGGCGCGGCACCATTCTGAGATGTGCTTATTTAATAAACAACCGGTTGACTATACTCAAGCCATTGGGGTAAAACACAGCGTTCATTCGCAGAATGAAGCGTCTGGTGCTGTGGTACCCGACGATATCGACAAACAACAGCGGTGCTTTATGCAAGTTTTTATCATGCGTCACGGCGACGCAGCTCTGGAAGCAGCGAGTGATGCGGTTCGTCCTCTCACCCTGTGTGGCTGCGACGAATCACGTCAGATGGCGAGCTGGCTGAATGGTCAGACGCCGGGAATCGATAAGGTGCTGGTCAGCCCTTATCTGCGCGCCGGGCAAACGCTCGCCACGGTACGTGAAGCGCTGAAACTGCCGGAAGGGCAGGAAGTGCTGCCAGAACTGACGCCAGGCGGCGATCCGGGCATGGTCGCCTGCCATTTACAGGCGCTGGCGGTGCAGGGTGCGCACGCGGTGCTGGTGATTTCGCATCTGCCGCTGGTGGGTTATCTGGTATCTGAACTCTGCCCGCAGGAAGCGCCACCGATGTTCGCCACCTCCGCCATTGCCTGCGTGGAGTTCGATGCCGACGCCTGCGAAGGCAAGCTGGCGTGGCAGGTGAGTCCGGCCAAATTAGCCAAAGCCATGTAATTCCCCGTCATACTTCAGGCCGCAGCGGCGTTGGCTGCGTCAATTCACCCCAGTCACTTACTAATGTAAGCTCCTGGGGATTCATTTCCTTGCCGCCTTGCTGCAACCTGAATTATTTCGGGGAATGATGTGCGCAATGTTCCCTAATCCTGCCCTGTCAGGGTAACTCCGGCGGCTGCCACTCTTCGACTTCAATCAATACCAGCAGCGCGGCGTCGCCGCCAAACAGTTTGGGTGCCTGGTGAAACGCCATCACGTGCGGATGCTGTGCCAGCCACAGCGGGGTTTGCTGCTTGAGAATGTGCTTGCCGTGGCCGGTCATCACGCTGGCACAAAAAATATGCTCGCGGCGGCAGGCGGCAATCAGCGCGCCGAGTTCCTGTTTCGCCTGGAGCTGGGTTAACCCGTGCAGATCGAGAAAAATCTCTGGCGTGTAATCGCCACGCCGTAATTTTTTCAGCTCGTAATGGCTGACGTCGGCGCGTACGTAGCGCGTCGGCCCGTCGCTGGAGAGCAGGGGCTGAAACTCATCGGAGAAATAATGGCTGTTATCGGCCTGCTCAGACAGCAGCCGCTTCAGCGGCACTTCACGGCTTTTCACTGCCGGTTTGTGCACGATCGTATCCTGTTTCAGCTGGCGCGTACCGCTCATTAGCTGGCGGAACAGCGCCTGGTCGTCCTGGCTTAGCGGCGTCTTTTTACTCATGTCTCAGTGAATCATCAGAAATGGCGGGTGTCTGGCCGTTACCTTACCGCTAAGCGTCAACAAATGTCAGCTTTTTCACCTCGCTGCGCTGAATTCTGCCCGGCTTCATGGCACACTATCGGCCGATTGATTTTATGGCCTGCGGAGGGCTACGTGGACAAGATTTTCGTCGATGAGGCAGTGAACGAACTGCACACCATTCAGGATATGCTGCGCTGGGCAGTAAGCCGCTTTTCGGCGGCGGGCATCTGGTACGGCCACGGCACGGACAATCCCTGGGACGAAGCGGTCCAACTGGTGCTGCCGACGCTGTGGCTGCCGCTGGATATTCCGGAAGACATGCGCCACGCGCGCCTGACCGCCAGCGAACGTCACCGCATCGTGGAACGCGTAATCCGTCGCGTTAACGAGCGCATTCCGGTGGCCTACCTCACCAACAAAGCCTGGTTCTGCGGCCATGAATTCTATGTCGATGAGCGCGTGCTGGTGCCGCGTTCACCGATTGGCGAGCTGATCGAAAACCGCTTTGCCGGCCTGATCGACGGCGCGCCGCGCCATATTCTCGACATGTGCACCGGCAGCGGCTGCATCGCCATCGCCTGTGCGTACGCCTTCCCGGAAGCGGAAGTGGATGCCGTGGATATCTCCACCGACGCGCTGGCCGTGGCTGAACAGAATATTGAAGAGCACGGGCTGCTGCATCACGTCACGCCGATTCGCGCCGATCTGTTCCGCAATCTGCCGCAGGTTAAATATGATCTGATCGTCACCAATCCGCCCTACGTCGATGCCGAAGACATGGACGACCTGCCGAACGAATATCGCCACGAGCCGGAGCTCGGTCTGGCCGCGGGCAGCGACGGCCTGAAGCTGGTGCGCCGCATCCTGGCCTGCGCGCCGGACTACCTCAGCGAGCAGGGCGTGCTGATTTGCGAAGTCGGTAACAGCATGGTGCACATGATGGAGCAGTATCCGGACGTGCCTTTTACCTGGCTGGAGTTTGATAACGGCGGTGACGGCGTGTTCATGCTGACGCGCGATCAAATCGTCGCAGCGCAGTCGCACTTCTCATTCTATAAAGACTAAAAATCGGGGCGAGCGCTCGCCCGCAACATCGCAACAAGGAACCCCCATGGCCGGAAACAGCATCGGACAACTTTTTCGCGTTACCACCTTTGGCGAGTCGCACGGTATTGCGCTTGGCTGCATTGTTGATGGTGTGCCGCCCGGCATCCCGCTGACCGAAGCCGATATTCAGCACGATCTTGACCGCCGTCGTCCCGGCACTTCGCGCTATACCACCCAGCGCCGCGAGCCGGATCAGGTGAAGATTTTGTCCGGCGTGTTTGAAGGCGTCACCACCGGCACCTCCATCGGTCTGCTGATTGAAAACACCGACCAGCGTTCGCAGGATTACAGCGCGATTAAAGATCTGTTCCGTCCCGGCCATGCGGATTACACCTACGAACAGAAATATGGCCTGCGCGACTATCGCGGCGGCGGCCGCTCCTCGGCCCGCGAAACCGCCATGCGCGTGGCGGCCGGTGCCATTGCTAAAAAGTATCTGCATATGAAGCACGGCATCGTGGTGCGCGGTTATCTGGCGCAAATTGGCGACATCGCCTGCGAGCTGAAAGACTGGAGTATCGTGGAAGATAACCCGTTTTTCTGCCCCGATGCCGACCAACTCGATGCGCTGGACGAACTGATGCGCGCGCTGAAAAAAGAGGGTGACTCCATCGGTGCCAAAGTCACGGTGATGGCCGAAAACGTGCCGCCGGGCCTCGGTGAGCCAGTGTTCGATCGCCTTGACGCCGATCTGGCGCACGCGCTGATGAGCATCAACGCGGTGAAAGGCGTGGAGATCGGTGATGGTTTCGCGGTAATCAACCAGCGCGGTAGTCAGCACCGTGATGAAATCCGCAGCAATGGTTTTCAAAGCAACCATGCCGGCGGCATTCTCGGCGGGATCAGCAGCGGTCAGACCATCAGCGCCAACCTGGCGATGAAGCCCACTTCCAGCATCACCGTGCCGGGCAACACCATCACCCGCGACGGCGCGGAAGTGGAGATGATCACCAAAGGCCGTCACGATCCCTGTGTTGGCATCCGCGCGGTCCCGATCGCGGAAGCGATGATGGCGATTGTGCTGATGGATCACCTGCTGCGCCAGCGTGGGCAGAACGCTGACGTTAACAGCAGCGTCCCGCGCTGGTAAGCCGCATGATGCGCCGCCTGCTTCTCTCCCTTGCCGCGCTGCTGTGCAGTGCGGCCAGCCTGGCTGCCACCCCGTGGCAGCAAATCCATCAACCGATTGCCGGCAGCCCGCAGTCCATCGGCAGCTTTGCCAACGGCTGTATCGTCGGGGCGCAGCAGCTGCCGCTCAACTCGCCCAACTATCAGGTGATGCGTCAGGATCAGCGCCGCTATTACGGCCACCCGGACCTGATCGCCTTTATCCAGCGCCTCAGCACCCAGACGCATCAGCTGCAGCTGGGCCAGGTGCTGATTGGTGATATGGGCATGGCCGCCGGCGGACGTTTTAGCAGCGGCCACGCCAGCCATCAGACCGGTCTCGACGTGGATATCTGGCTGCAGCTGCCGCAGAGCCGCTGGACGGCACAGCAGCTGCTGAAGCCGCAGCCGCTCGATCTGGTTGGGCCGGACGACCGCCAGGTGATTGCGCGTCACTGGCAGCCGCAGATCGACAGCCTGATCAAGCTGGCGGCGAAAGATGACGACGTCACGCGCATCTTCGTCAATCCGGCAATTAAAAAGCAGCTTTGTGCCGATGCCGGTAACGATCGTGCGTGGCTCAACAAAGTGCGGCCGTGGTTCGCCCACCGGGCACACATGCACGTGCGCCTGCGCTGTCCGCCGGGCAGCCTGGAGTGTGAAGATCAGGCGCCACCGCCGCCGGGCGATGGCTGCGGCGCAGAGCTGGAGAGCTGGTTCCTGCCGAAGAAGCCGGGCACTACGCCGCCGGTGAAGAAGTCGCCGCCGCCGTTGCCGCCTTCCTGCCAGGCGTTACTTGATAAGCATCTACTGTAGGAACCTGAGATGGATCTGTTTGTTGTCAGCCCGGTGGTACTTGGCGTGCTGTTTCTGGTCGCGGTGCTGGCGGCCTTTATTGATTCCATTGCTGGCGGTGGCGGTCTGCTGACCGTGCCGTCGCTGCTGGCGGCCGGTCTTTCGCCGGCGCAGGCGCTGGCGACCAACAAGCTGCAATCGGTCGGCGGCTCCTTCTCGGCCAGCCTCTATTTTGTACGGCGCGGCGCGGTGAAACTGCGCGAGCAGCGGCTGAATATCGCCATGACCTTTCTCGGCGCGATTGGCGGAACGCTGCTGATTCAGCATATTCAGGCTGAGATACTGCGCCAGATACTGCCGCTGCTGCTGATCAGCATCGGGCTGTGGTTCCTGCTGATGCCGCGTCTTGGCGAGGCCGATCGCGAGCAGCGTCTGCACGGCCTGGCGTTTGCGCTGGTGGGCGGCGGCTGCGTCGGCTTTTACGATGGCTTCTTCGGCCCGGGTGCCGGCTCGTTCTATGCGCTGGCCTTCGTCACGCTTTGCGGCTTCAATCTGGCGAAAGCCACCGCCCACGCCAAAATCCTAAATTTCACCTCTAACTTCGCCAGTCTGCTGTTCTTTATGTTCGGCGGCAAGGTGGTGTGGGGCACCGGCGTGATTATGCTGCTGGGGGCGTTTATTGGCGCACGCCTCGGCGCCAGGCTGGTGCTGAGCCGCGGTCAGAAGCTGATTCGCCCGATGGTGGTGACGGTGTCTGCCGTGATGAGCGCTAAGCTGTTGTGGGACAGCCACGGCAGTGTCATTCTCGCCTGGTTTGCCGCACTGTAATCCGCACTCGTCAAAACCGGCCGCCAGTGCGACAATGGCGGCGGTTTGTTTAAAGATTAAAATATTATGAGTAAAGAGCACCATTATCAGCAGCTGGTGGAGATTTTTGACGGCTGCTTTGCTGACGATTTTCAGACGCGTCTAATTAAAGGCGATGATGAACCTATTTATCTTCCAGCGGATGACACCTCACCGTGGCACCGCGTGGTGTTTGCCCATGGCTTTTACGCCAGCGCGCTGCACGAAATTTCGCACTGGTGTATTGCCGGTGAAGCGCGGCGCAAGCTGGTGGATTTTGGTTACTGGTATTGCCCGGACGGGCGCGATGCGCAAACGCAGGGCCAGTTTGAAGCGGTGGAAATTAAGCCGCAGGCGCTGGAGTGGCTGTTCTGTGTGGCAGCCGGCTTTCCCTTTAACGTCAGCTGTGACAATCTCGACGGCGATTGTGAACCGGATCGCATCGCGTTTCAGCGTAAGGTGCATGCACAGGTAATGCATTATCTGCAGCACGGCATTCCGGCGCGTCCGGCGCGCTTTATTGATGCGTTAGCCAGCTATTATGGTACGCCTGCACTGACGGCGGCACAGTTTCCGTGGCCGGAAGATCTGTGAGCCGCACTCCGATAAATGAAGGATGATGAGAAGATGATCGTAGAATTCGAGTCCCGCATTCTGGCGCTGATTGACGATATGGTCGAACACGCCAGCGACGACGAACTGTTTGCCAGCGGTTATCTGCGTGGCCATCTGACGCTGGCAGTAGCGGAAATTGAGCAGAGCGGCGAACACACGCCGGAAGCGCTGCAGATTCAGGTCACCAACAGCCTGCAAAACGCCATCGCCGCCGGTGAGCTGTCGCCGCGCGACCAGGCGCTGGTGGTGGGCATGTGGGATAACCTGTTTACCCAGGCGCGCCTCACTGCCTGACTGGCCGGGGCGATCGCTCGCCCCGCGCTTTAGCGTCCTGCCTTTTTCCCTTTCAGCAATTTGCGCACCCAGTAACGGTTGGGATGCAGCGCCGCCAGCGTGCTGCTGTCCAGCGGCTGCGGCTCGCCACTCATTTGTGCCGCCAGCACTTCTGCTGCCAGCGGCGCGCTGCACAGTCCGCGCGACCCCAGTGCGCCGAGCACGAACAGGCCGGGATGCACCGGCGCTTCCGCAATCTGCTCGCCGCGCGCGCGCTGCGCCGGTAAATCCGCATACTCACTGAGCGTCGCCGCGTAATCCGGCACGCTGCCGCTCATCGGCAGGTGATCGCGCGTGGCGCAGCGCACGCCGCTGCGCGCTTCATCAGCGCTGACGTCAACCTGCGTCGGCCAGCTAACCTGCGGCAGACAGTTAATCAGCCGCTGGCGATTCTCCTGCTGATCGTCGGCGCGGAAAGCGGTTGCCGTCTCACCGCGATGGTAGCTGGCACCGATGCAGTGCGTGGCAAAGTTCGGGCTGACCGGGGTGAGATAGCCGTCATAACACAGCACGGTGCGCAGCGGGTTCAGCGCCGCGTTGGTCGGCACATGGCTGACCTGACCGGCCACCGCATACACCGGCAAATCGCGGCTTTGCCCGATCGCCTGCAGCGCATGGCCGTTGGCCAGCACTACCTGCTGATGGCTTACCGCAGGCTGTTGGGCGAACTGCAGCGTCCAGCCTGCCTGCTGGCGGACCAGCTGCGTCACGCGATGCAGCCAGTGCATGCGCAGCCCCTGAGTCTGGGCATACTCCAGCAGATTGCTGGTGAGCTGCGACGGCGACAGCCAGCCGCCCTGCGGATAGAAAATACCGCCGCAGTCGAGATCGACGCCGGCCAGCTGTTGCGCCTGCTGCGGGCTGACGCCGTGCGCCAGCTCGTGCGGCAGCTCCATGCTCAGCATCTGCGCGATCTTCTCCGCGCTTTTGGCATCCCAGCCGAGCTGCAGCACGCCGCTCCACTGATGTTCGAACATCACCGGCAGCGCATCGTACAGGCGGCGGGCAAAGCTGAATGCCGCCGGGAAAAAAGTGGCGAGCGCCGGATCGTGCTGGTTAAGCAGCGGATAGAGCGCGCCCTGACGATTACCCGATGCGCCGAGCGCCGGGGCGGCATCGGCGCAGTACAGCGTAACCTGCCAGCCACGCCGCAGCAGCGCCAGCGCCAGCACCGCGCTGGCCACGCCGCCGCCAATCAGCGCCACCTCGCGGCTGGTGGCCTGCGGACGCGCATACCACGGCTGAGCCGCTAGCTGCCCGGGGGCGCTGTCCAGCACGCCGGTCAGCATTTCACGCTTGTGGCCGAACCCTTTGCGCTTCGCCACGCTGAACCCGGCCTGCTGTAAGCCCCGCCGCACAAAGCCCGCCGAGGTAAAGGTGGCGAAGGTGCCGCCGGGACGCGCCAGCCGCGCCATGGCGGCGAACAGCGAAGGCGTCCACATCTCCGGATTTTTCGCCGGCGCGAAGCCATCTAAAAACCACGCGTCAACCTGGCCGTTGAGGCTGTCATCAAAAGTATCAATCAGCGCGTTAATATCACCCAGCCACAGATCCAGCGTCACCTCGCCGCCATTGAACAGCAGGCGCTGACAGCCGGGCAGGGCCAGCGGCCACTGCTGCTGTAGCTGTCCGGCCCACGGGGCCAGTTCCGGCCAGCGCGCGTGCGCGCTCACCAGATCGGCGTGGGTCAGCGGGTATTTTTCGCAGCTGATGAAGTGCAGGCGGCGCAAGCCGGCTTGCGGATGGGCGGCGCGGAAGCGATCGAACGCCTGCCACAGGGTAAGAAAGTTGAGTCCGGTGCCAAAACCGCTCTCGGCAACGATGAACAGATCGCGTGGATGTGCGGCAAATCGCTGCGGAAGATGGTTACCGTCGAGGAACACATAGCGCGTCTCCTCCAGTCCGTTGTCGTTGGAGAAATAGACGTCGTCGAACGCTCGGGAAACAGGTGTACCCTGATCGTTCCAGTTTAATTGCGCGTGTTCAACCGGGGATAACTTCACGGGAAAGGCTCATTTTTCAGGCAGTGGCGCGATTTTAGCGAGTGGCGTCACATGACGCAAATTTACAAAAGGAAATGGCTGATCGGACTTGTTCGGCGTACAACTGTAAGCTAGAGTGCACGTCAATCCAAAAGAAGTGGAATGAGGACTATT
>NZ_JASEWO010000001.1:0-92959 GCF_030024295.1 Pantoea sp. Pa-EAmG | reverse complement strand
CGGCACTGTCATCAACGAGGCGGTTTATCGATTCAGATCCACAATACATGGCTAGTGCGCCAGACCCCACACTTTGCCCGCTTTAGCCACTTTCCGCTGCTAATCCAGCTATTCCCTCCATAACGTTTTTAGCGGTGGCTCCGCACAATTCAGTAATGACTGTATGGCGGAGAAAACACAATGCTGGAAGCGCTGAAACAGCAGGTTCTGGAGGCCAATCTCGACCTGCCGCGTTACAACCTGGTGACCTTTACGTGGGGCAATGTCAGCGCGGTAGACCGCGAGCGCGGGCTGCTGGTGATCAAACCCTCGGGCGTTAAATATGAGCAGATGCAGCGCGACGACATGGTGGTGGTCGAACTGGAAAGCGGCAATGTCGTCGAGGGCCAGCTGCGGCCATCTTCGGATACCGCAACACACCGCGCACTGTATCTGGCGTGGCCGGATATTGGCGGCATCGTGCACACCCATTCGCGCCACGCCACCATCTGGGCGCAGGCGGGCAGGGACATCCCGGCATGGGGCACCACGCACGCTGACGATTTCTATGGCACCATTCCCTGCACTCGCGCGATGCAACGGGCAGAGATTGAGCAGGAATATGAATGGCACACCGGCCAGGTCATCATTGAAACCTTTGCGCAGCGCGGCATCGAGCCCGGCGCGATTCCTGCTGCGCTGGTGAACTCCCACGGGCCGTTTGCCTGGGGTAAAGACGCACATAGCGCAGTGCACAGTGCGGTGGTGCTGGAAGAGGTGGCCTACATGGCGCTGCACACTGAGCAGCTGCGTGCCGAGCTACCGCCTATCGCTCAGACCCTGCTTGACCTGCACTATCTGCGCAAGCACGGGAAGAACGCCTGGTACGGGCAAGGCTGAGCGCGTGATATTGTCTCAAGGCACCGGCGGGTGCCTTTTTTATTTAAGGGGATTGCGTGCCCGGACGAGACGGGGGACTGTCGATGCTGTGGTTTATTCACCATGCGTTAAGCGTATTTATGCGCTTGCCGGCTGTTGCGCCGTCATTAAGTAAGCCCGCTAATCTTTCCTCAGGCAGGGGCTCGGGGATCTCTCTGGATTTTACGTTATAAATCAAACTCTCATTTGGTCTGGCCTCACTCTGCATTACGCTGATGTGGCGTTTAACGCATCACATAAATAGAGGATGAGACGATGACAGTAATTAACCAACCAACCTGCCGCCTGTTTACCGAAGTCGGCCAAACCACCCAGCTCGCCGCCTATTATGAGGAAGGTCGACACACCATGTGGATGATGCTGCGCGCGCAGCCGCGCCCCAGTTTCAACCACGAATTAATCGAGGAGATCATGAACCTGAGCTACGCCGCCCAGCGTTCCGGTCTGCCGATTGATTTCTGGGTGACCGGATCGCTGGTGCCGCAGATGTTTAACGCCGGGGGCGATTTGCGTTTCTTTGTTGAATGCATTCGCAACAACCGCCGTGAAGCACTGCGCGCCTACGCCCGCGCCTGTGTTGATTGCATCCATTCGGCGGCCCGCGGGTTTGACACCGGCGCAGTGACGCTGGCGATGATTGAGGGCAGTGCCTTGGGCGGCGGTTTTGAAGCAGCGCTGGCGCACCACTTCATTCTGGCGCAGAACAGTGCGCGTATGGGCTTCCCGGAAATTGCCTTCAACCTGTTCCCCGGCATGGGCGGCTACTCACTGGTGGCCCGCCGCTCCGGGATGAAGCTGGCCGAAGAGCTGATCTGTGAAGGGGAGTCGCACAGCGCAGAGTGGTATGAAACCCGTGGTCTGGTCGACAAAGTGTTCCAGCCCGGTGACAGCTACCGCACCACGCGTACCTTCATCGATACGCTGCGGCCAAAACTGAATGGAGTCCGTGCCATGCTGAAAGCGCGACAGCGCGTGCTGCAGCTGTCACGGGCAGAACTGATGGATATTACTGAGGATTGGGTCGACTATGCTTTCACGCTGGAACCGAAAGATATTGCCTACATGGAACGTCTGGTACAGCTGCAAAATCGTCACAGCGCATCACTGCGTAAAGCCGGTTAGCAGTACGCTAAGACGTTAAACGCGGGCAGGATGCTTAGCCAGCCAATGCCCGAGCTGCTCTGCGGGCATTGGTTTCGCATAATAATAACCCTGACGCCCATCGACACCGTTGGTCAGCACAAACTTCTCTTCGGCTTTGGTTTCGATGCCTTCGGCAATGACCTGTAAATCCAGGGCTTTCGCCACGGCAACGATCGCGCGCACCAGCGACTGCGATACCGGTTGCTTGTTGATATTGCGCACAAAACTTTGATCCAGCTTAATCGCATCGATCGGCACGCGCGCCAGCTGGGAGAGCGAGGAGTAGCCCGTGCCGAAATCATCCAGATGCACCTGTGCGCCTAACTCCTGAAACTGTTTCATCAGCTTCAGCGCACCGGCCTCGTTCTCGATCAGGCAGCTTTCCGTCAGCTCGATGTCTATCGGGCACTCACTGATGCCCGCTTCGCTCAGCGCCTGTTTCAGGTCACTGTAGATGCTCTGGTCGATCAGCTGTTTGGCGGAAACGTTCACTGCGACGCGCAGGTAAATGCCTTCGCTGCGCCATTTAACGATTTGCTGCAGCACGTTCAGCATCACCCAGCGCCCGAGCGGCACAATCAGTCCGGACTCTTCCGCGTAAGAGATGAAATCGCCAGGCGGCACCAGACCGCGTTCGGGTGAATTCCAGCGCACCAGCGCCTCGGCACTGCGCACTTCGCCGTCGCGATCGATCTTCGGCTGATAGTGCACCACCAGATGATCCTGCTCCAGCGCTTTGCGCAGATTGGTATCCAGCCACAGATATTCAAATACGCGCTGGTTCATCTCGCTGGCGAACACGCAGAATTTGCCGCGCCCGTTCTCTTTAGCGTGGTACATCGCGGTATCGGCGTTACGAATCAGACTTTCGCGATCTTCACCATGCAGCGGGGCGAGGGCGATACCAATCGAGCAGCCGCTGTAGACTTCGATCAGCCCGATACGGAACGGCTGACGCAGCCGCTCCAGAATGCGTGAGGCCATCGCCTCCAGCGCCGCCTGACTGGTGTGCTCAGCCAGTACCACAAACTCATCACCGCCGAGGCGCGCCAGCGTCTGGTCCTTGCCGAGACAGCTGAGGATCGCCAGCGACACCGCCTGCAGCAGCTGGTCGCCAAACATATGGCCGTAGGCATCGTTTACCTTCTTGAAATTGTCGAGATCGAGGTAAACCACGCCGGTCTGGCTGCCGTTAGCCAGCTCCAGTGCCAGGCTAATTTGCTGATGGATAGCGTTGCGATTCGGCAGGCCCGTCACCGTGTCGGTATTGGCCATAACGCGTAAGCGCTCCTGCGCCCGACGCTCTTCTGTGATGTCGGTTCCGGAACAGATGAGGAAAATTTCATTTTTTCCGCTACCGCTGTGGACGAACTTATTACGAAACAGAAACAGTCGCTGACCTTTTCGGGTTTTAACCCAGCGCTCCACTTCGTAGGAGTTGCCGTCGCGAAAGAAGCCGGCGATGTTACGGCGCGACGCCTGCGCTTCCTGCTTGGTCATAAACAGCTGAAACACATTGCGGCCAATTACTTCCTGCTCTTTCAGGCCGGTGTACTCTTCGCTCAGGCGGTTAAAACGCTGAATGTTGCCGCGCTGATCGAGGATGACGATCACCGAATTCGCTTCTGACACCACCTGTTCGGCGAAGGAGAGGCCAAGGGTTAAATCGCGCGCCACCGACGAGGTATCGCCCCAGGCGGACGCAGTGCCGGCCCAGGTGGACTGATTCACTTTACGGCCGACAAAGTGCATCGGCACCGGTGAGCCGTGCAGTGAAAGAGTCAGGTTGATGCTGGAAGTAATTACCGTCATGGCACGCAGCAGACTGGCCTGAGCCGGCGTCAGGGGCACCGCCATATTGGTATTGGCATTTTCATCTTCGGCAAAATGCAGCGCATCGCTATCTGAAGTTAAACGCCAATGAGGGCTGGTTGTGCCAAACAAGGTATATAGCAACGTTTGCCCTTGTTCATCGGTCATGGAAACTTCCTCCGGAGGAATGCGCAGCAGGGGTATCTCATTATTTTAGCAACAGTATTCAACCTCCTGCGCCAGCACAAGATGCAAACTGAATATATTTTTGTTTTTATTAAAGAATGGCACGAAAAAGCCCCGGATTCCGGGGCTGAAAGGTTAGCACGGGCACTTGCCGAGTTTGCCCGCCTGGCTGGGAAAACGCGCCTCCAGGCAGTAACGATGGAAGGCGCGCTCATCCATGGGGGGCTGTTCCGGATGTTTTTCGCGCATATGCTTCAGATAAGTTTGATAGTCGTGCACGCCCACCATTAACCGGAAGCTCTGCTGTAATCCCTGCCACAGACGCTGCCAGCGTGAGCGCGGCGCGGCAGGGGCGCGGGCAGCGAGCGGTAAGCACTGCTGAATTTGCCAGCCCGCGTGCGGCTTTTTCCAGCGTAAAATGGCCTCAGACATTGCGCACCTCCTGACGGAGTGACACGTCCGACTCATGGGTGGTCGGCACCGAACTGCGCAGCGCGCGCCGGATCACGAAGAACGCCGCAATCAGCATGGTTACCGCGACCAGCATGAAAAAGCCGCACAGCGCCGCGTTGATCTGGTTGCTGAACACGATGGTTTGCATGTCGGCCACGGTTTTCGCCGGTGCGATAATCACGCCCTCATCGAGACCTTTACGGAACTTACTGGCCTGCGCGAGGAAACCAATTGACGGTTTCTCATGGAAAATTTTCTGCCAGCCGGCGGTCATGGAGGTGATAAACAGCCAGGCGGTCGGCACAATCGTCACCCAGGCGTAACGCTGCTTTTTCATTTTGAACAGCACCACGGTACCGAGGATCAGCGCCATCGACGCCAGCATCTGGTTACCGATGCCAAACAGCGGCCACAGGGTATTGATGCCGCCGAGCGGATCGACCACGCCCTGATACACGAAGAAACCCCAGCCGGCCACCGCCACGGTGGTACCGGCCATGTTCCCTAGCCACGAGCGGTTGTTAGCCAGCGAAGGTATCACGGTCCCGACCAGATCCTGCACCATAAAACGGCAGGCGCGGGTACCGGCATCAACGGCGGTGAGGATAAACAGCGCCTCAAACAGAATGGCGAAGTGATACCAGAACGCCATCATTGCACGGCTGTTAAACACCTCGGTGATGATATGCGCCATCCCGACGGCAAACGTCGGTGCACCACCGGCGCGGGAGAGAATGGTGCTTTCGCCCACTTCGCCGGCAATACCGCTCAGCATCTCCGGCGTCACCACAAAGCCCCAGCCATTAATTACCTGAGACGCGTTCTCCACCGTGGTACCAATCAGCGCCGCCGGTGAGTTCATGGCAAAGTAGACGCCCGGATCGAGCACCGAGGCACAAATCAGCGCCATGATCGCCACAAAGGACTCCATCAGCATGGCGCCATAGCCGATAAAGCGAATATGGCTTTCGCGCTCCACCAGTTTTGGCGTGGTACCGCTCGACACCAGCGCGTGGAAGCCGGAGATCGCGCCGCAGGCGATGGTGATAAACAGGAACGGGAACAGCGCGCCGGAGAACACCGGCCCCGTGCCGTCGATAAAGCGCGTCACCGCCGGCATCTTCAGTTCCGGCATGGCGAACAGGATGCCCACCGCCAGCCCGATGATCACGCCGATTTTCAGGAAAGTGGAGAGGTAATCACGCGGCGCCAGCAGCAGCCACACCGGCAGCGACGAGGCAACAAAACCGTAGATCACCAGCACCCACGTCAGCTCGGTGCCTTTCAGGGTAAAAATCGGTCCCCAGTACGGATCGGCCGCCACGTCACCGCCGTAAATGATCGCCGCCATCATCAGCACAAAGCCGATGATCGACACTTCGGCGATTTTACCCGGACGCAGAAAGCGCATATACACGCCCATGAACAAGGCAATCGGAATGGTGGCGGCGATGGTAAACAGCCCCCACGGACTGTTAGCCAGCGCTTTCACCACCACCAGCGCCAGCGCGGAGAGAATAATGATCATCACACCGAGCGCACCGAGCATGGTGACCACGCCGGCGAACGAGCCCAGTTCCTGGCGCGCCATCTCACCCAGCGAACGACCGTCGCGGCGCGTGGAGATAAACAGCACCAGAAAATCCTGCACCGCGCCGGCCAGCATCACGCCGACCAGAATCCAGATGGTGCCGGGCAGAAAACCCATCTGCGCCGCCAGGATCGGCCCGACCAGCGGACCGGCACCGGCGATGGCGGCAAAGTGGTGGCCAAACAGCACCCATTTGTTGGTAGGAACATAGTCCAGCCCGTCATTGAAGCGCTCTGCCGGCGTGCGGCGCCGGTCGTCCAGCTCAAAAATGCGCCTGGCGATAAACAGGCTGTAGAAGCGATACGCGATGCTATAGCAGGCGACGGAGGCTATCACCAGCCAGACGGCATTAACGTGCTCGCCGCGACTGAGCGCCAGCATGGCGAACGCAGCCGCACCAATTAACGCCACCGCTAACCAGATCAATC
Organism: Pantoea sp. Pa-EAmG; assembly: GCF_030024295.1. Classification (NCBI taxonomy): domain Bacteria; kingdom Pseudomonadati; phylum Pseudomonadota; class Gammaproteobacteria; order Enterobacterales; family Erwiniaceae; genus Pantoea; species Pantoea sp. Pa-EAmG. Next base: position 86,428 of record NZ_JASEWO010000001.1, on the reverse strand, counting down.
CGGTTCTGACGTTGTTCATGAGTTAACTCCTTGTAGGGACCGGGAAAAAGGCGATCGGAATACAACAAGTTAAAAGTAATGTAATGAATTGTTAACGACAGGGAATCGGATCAGAAGTGTGAAGCGGGAAACAAATTTAACAACTGTTCAGGCGGGCGGGGAAAAATGCGGGATAACGGCTGTTATCCCGCACGATTTCATGCTCAGGCGGCCGGACGGGCCACCACGCTGCGTGTTTCCATGCGCACTTCGGCGATGGTTACATCAATCACATCGGTTACGCGGTAGGCCACTTCACCTTTGATCTGCACGGTGCCGCTCTCCTGCGAGCACACCAGTTCGTCACGCACGGCGTGAATGAACGGGGCAGGGATAAAGGCGACCGCACCGTTCTCCAGCAGGCGCACGCGCATGCCGCCGCGCGAAACGTCGATGATCTCCGCGCTGAATTTGCGGTCAGTGCCGGCAAACGGCGCGAGGAAGCGCGCGTACAGCCAGTCACCGACATCGCGCTCGGCCATGCGGTTGAGACGGCGACGCTCACTCATGATCAGGGTCACGTCATCCTGTGGCCGCGCAATGCTTTCGCCGCGCACGATAGCCTTCAGCAGACGATGGTTGATCATATCGCCGAATTTACGAATCGGAGACGTCCAGGTCGCGTAGGCGTCGAGGCCGAGACCAAAGTGCGGGCCCGGTTCGGTGCTGATTTCGGCGAAACTCTGGAAACGACGAATGCGGCTGTCGAGATACTGGGTTGGCTGCGCATCAAGCTGACGACGCAGCTGACGGAAGCCTTCCAGCGTGGTAATGGCCTGCGGATCAACCGTGATACCGTGACCAGCCAGTACGCCAGCCGCCTGTTCCGCGTTCGCCTGGTCGAAACCGGTGTGCAGGTTGTAGATACCGAAGCCAAGCTTCTCCTGCAGCACTTTAGCGGCGCAGACGTTGGCGAGGATCATCGCTTCTTCCACGATGCGGTTAGCGATGCGGCGCGGTTCCGCAATAATATCCAGCACTTCGCCTTTCTCACCCAGCACGAAGCGGTAGTCAGGGCGATCTTTGAACACCAGCGCGTGCGTCTGACGCCACTCGCCGCGCGCCAGGCACAGGCGATGCAGCAGGCGAATCTGCTGCGCGATGGTGTCATTTTCCGGCTGCCAGCTGCCGCTGTTCTCCAGCCAGTCCGACACTTCGTCGTACACCAGCTTGGCTTTGGATTCGATCCACGCGGCAAAGAAGTGGGCATCGTCAGCCAGGCTGCCATCCGGCAGCACAGTAACGCGACACACCAGCGCCGGACGCCTGACGTTAGGGCGCAGCGAGCAGACATCATCTGACAGTTCGCGCGGCAGCATCGGGATATTAAAGCCCGGCAGATAATTGGTGAAGGCGCGTCTGGAGGCCATCTGGTCGAGTTCGCTGCCGGCAGCAACGTAAGCGGTCGGGTCGGCAATAGCGATGGTCAGCGCCAGCTTACCTTCTGCCAGCTCTTCAACATACAGCGCATCGTCCATATCTTCGGTGCTGGCGCTGTCGATGGTGACAAAGTTCAGCGCGGTGAGATCTTCACGCTGCAGCTGTTCGTCCAGCATCTCGCCAAAGCCCACTTCCGGCGCTTCGCGCTCCAGATTGTGGCGCGACAGCGTTACCCACCACGGTGCGAGGTGATCGTCCGCGGTGACAACAAATTCGGTCAGTTCGGCATAGAAACCGCGATCGCCTTTCAGCGGATGGCGGCGCATCTCTGCCACAGCCCAGTCACCGTTCTGGAAATCGTGGGTCAGGCCACGCACCGCACGGCACTGAATCGCGTCTTTCAGCAGCGGATGATCCGGCACGATAGACAGGCGGTCATCTTTTTTCTGCACGCGGCCGACAAAGCGCGTCAGGAACGGCTCAATCAGGGTTTCCGGCTCCGCGCTCTCGCGGTCTTTATCAGTGTGGATCACGGCGGAAATGCGGTCGCCGTGCATCACTTTCTTCATCTGCGGAGGGGGAATGAAGTAGCTTTTCTGAGCGTCAACTTCGAGGAAGCCAAAGCCTTTTTCCGTGCCTTTCACAACACCTTCGGCGCGCGGAGTTTGCGCGTGAAGCTTCTCTTTCAGCTGCGCGAGCAGCGGGTTATCCTGGAACATAATATATTTAGTTTCGTGGCCTAAGAGCGGTGGACAGTTTTACGCGAATCAGGTCCGCGCGGCAAGGCTAAAACAGGCGAAAAAGCCGCTTTACGCGGCTTTTTACTTTCTGGTAACGCACAGAACTCAGGCGATACGCTGGGTGGGCGCGGCGGCGGTCAGCGCCAGCTTCACCGGTACCGATTTGGAGGTGGGCGTGCCGCTGCCGTCACCGTAGCTGGAGAGCGGTACCAGCGGATTGGTCTCCGGATAGTAGGCGGCAAGGTTACCGCGCGGAATATTATACGGCACCAGCTTAAAGCCGCTGACGCGACGCGTCAGACCGTCATTCCACAGGGTTTCAATGTCGACCAGCTGCCCTTCGCTGAAGCCGAGGGACGCCATGTCGTCCGGGTGGATAAATACCACTTCACGCTGACCGTACACGCCGCGATAGCGGTCATCCAGGCCATAAATGGTGGTGTTGTACTGGTCATGCGAGCGCAGCGTCTGCAACGTGAACGGCACTTCAACGTCATTGCCCAGCTGCGGGAACAGCGAGGTCGGCAGTGCCGCCGCGCTGAATTCTGCCTGACGCGATGGCGTATTGAAGCGCAGTTCTGCAGCAGCGTTACCAAGGTAAAAGCCGCCGGGAATATCACACTGACGGTTAAAATCAGCGAAGCCGGGGATGGTCGCCGCAATGTGATCGCGAATAACGTTATAGTCAGCGGCCATGCCGAGCCAGTCGATGTGGTCGCTGCCCAGCGTCGCATGCGCGATCCCGGCCACAATGGCTGTTTCCGAACGCTGCGTCTCTGCCAGCGGAATGCCGACACCTTCTGAGGCGTGCACCATGCTGAACGAATCTTCCACGGTGATGAACTGGTTACCGCTGGCCTGGCGATCGCGCTCGGTACGGCCCAGCGTCGGCAGAATCAGGCCTTCGTGGCCCGGTACCAGATGGCTGCGGTTCAGCTTGGTACTGATGTGCACCGTCAGACCACAATGCTGCAGCGCTTCTTCGGTAACCGGTGAGTCCGGCGCCGCCGCGGCGAGGTTACCGCCCAGCGCAATCAGCACTTTGACTTCATCACGCAGCATGGCGTTGAGCGCTTCAACCGTGTTATGACCGTGCTCGCGCGGCGGTTCAAAAGCAAAATGCGCGCCCAGCGCATCGAGGAACGCTTTCGACGGTTTCTCGTCGATGCCCATGGTGCGGTTACCCTGCACGTTACTGTGGCCGCGCACCGGGCACAGGCCCGCGCCTTGTTTGCCGAGCTGGCCAAACAGCAGCTGCAGGTTAACGATTTCCCGTACCGTATCGACCGAGTGTTTGTGCTGAGTAATGCCCATCGCCCAGGTGATGATCACCCGTTCGGCGCTCTGGTAAATGGCGGCGGCTTCGCGAATCTGCGCTTCACTCAGGCCCGACTGCTGCACAATCTGCTCCCAGCGGGTCTCGTCCACAGCCGCCAGATACTGCTCAACGCCCTGGGTGTTGGCGTCAATAAAGGCCTGATCGAAAATGCCTTTTTCACCGGTGGCCAGCCGTTTACGCTGCTCTTCCAGTAGCGCTTTAACCATGCCGCGCACCGCCGCCATATCGCCGCCGAGGTTGGGCTGATAATAGGCAGAACTGATGTTGCCGGCCATCGACGTCACCACTTCCAGCGGCTTCTGCGGATCGGCAAAACGTTCCAGGCCGCGCTCACGCAGGGTATTAAAGGTCACGATTCTGGCGCCGTGATCGGCAGCGTGACGCAGGCTGTGCAGCATGCGCGGATGGTTGGTGCCGGGGTTCTGGCCAAAGACAAAAATCGCATCAGCGTGGTCGAAATCATCCAGGCGAATGGTGCCTTTACCGACGCCAATACTGCGTTTCAGTCCGGTGCCGCTGGCTTCGTGGCACATGTTGGAGCAGTCAGGGAAATTGTTGGTACCCAGCACGCGGCCAAACAGCTGGTACAGCCACGAGGCTTCATTGCTGGCGCGACCGGAGGTGTACAGCTCCAGCTGGTCCGGATGATCCATTGCCTGCAAATGCTGCGCGATCAGCGCAAAGGCGTCATCCCAGCTAATCGGCTCATAGTGATCGGTCGCGCTGTTGTAGCGCATCGGGTGGGTCAGGCGGCCCTGATACTCAAGGAAATAGTCGCTCTGCTGATACAGGGTGCTGACGCTGTGCTGGGCAAAAAATTCTGGCTCGACGACGCGGCGTGTCGCTTCCCAGGTCACGGCTTTCGCGCCGTTTTCGCAGAAGCTGAAGGTGCTCTTGTTATCATCGCCCCAGGCACAGCCCGGGCAGTCAAAGCCGCGCGCTTTGTTCATGCGCATCAGGTTACGCATGTTTTTCAGGGCGGCTTTACTGTCAAGGACAAAACGGGTGGTGGCTTCCAGCGAGCCCCAGCCGCCCGCAGCGGCGCGATAGGGCTGAATCTTACGTTTAAATTTCATGATAGTCGCAGGCTTATTGTTTATGAATTGTTATCAGAATATGACTTCTGTTGGTGAGAAGTGTGCGACTGACGCCAAAAGTTGTCTAATTGATTGACTTAATGGTGCGATAGTTAACGTTTATCGCGCGCCAGGGGTAAAAGCGTGATCGCCATCATAAATTATCCGCTGTCGCGCGCCGGCGGGTAAGTGCGCGGCCAAATAGTGGCTAATAATTGCTCTTTCCGTTAGCAAAAGGGCGCGCTCCATGAAGCAACTTGCCAGTCAGGTTCACGCATTCGGCAAAGCCTTAATGATGCCGATCTCCGTCATTGCTGCCGCCGGTATTTTTCTCGGTCTGGCCGCCGCGTTGCAGAATCCGGCGATCACCGGTGAAGCATTTGCCAGTTTACAGGTGCCGCAGTTGATCATCGGTTTTATTCGTAAAGTGGCGGGCGCGCTGTTTGCCAACCTGCCGGTATTTTTTGCCGTCGCCAGCGCAATTGGGCTGGCCAAAGCGGAGAAACCCACCGCCGCGTTTGCGGCAGTGATTGGCTATATCGCCATGAATGTGGGGATCAGCGCCACGCTGGCGGCGAAAGGGCTGACGGCAGCCACCACCACGCCCGAGGCGCTGCAGCAGGCGGGTATGGACCAGACCAGCGCCATGATGACGTCAGCCGAGTACATCGACATGCTCGGCATTTTTACCTACAACATGAGCGTGCTGGGCGGGGTGATTGCCGGCCTTCTCACTGTGATGCTGCACAACCGCTTCTATACCCAGCAGTTGCCCACGGCGATCAGCTTTTTTGGCGGCCGTCGCTTTGTGCCCATCGTGACGGTGGTGGTGCTGCCGCTGACGGGCGTGCTGCTAGCGCTAATCTGGCCAACCATCGGCCAGGGCATTGCGTGGGTCGGTCAGATGATCGGTAAAAGCGGTCAGTACGGTGCCTTTTTGCTCGGCGCCTGCGAGCGCCTGCTGATCCCGACCGGCCTGCATCACATCCTCAATGAAACCGTGCGCTTTACGCCGATTGGCGGCATGGCGACGGTGGACGGCCAGACCATCGTCGGCGCGCTGAATATTTTCAACACCTCGCTGACCCATCCCGGCGCGATTCCGGACGACACCGTGCGTACCGCCACGCAGTTTCTCGCCCAGGGCAAAATCCCGGTAATGATGTTCGGTCTGCCCGCCGCCGCGCTGGCCATCTATCACACTGCCAAACCTGAACATAAGCAGCGGGTCAAAGCGCTGGTGCTGGCCGGCGCGCTGACCTCGTTTACCACCGGCATCACCGAACCGCTGGAGTTCTGCTTCATCTTCGTCTCACCGGTGTTGTACGTGATGCACGCGCTGCTGACCGGCCTGTCATTTATGCTGATGTCGATGCTGCACCTGATGATCGGTAACGTGCAGGGCGGCGCGATTGATCTGCTGGTGTTTGGCATTCTCGGCGGCAGCAAAACCCACTGGTGGTGGACGCTGGTGCTGGGCGCCATCTATGCGCCGGTTTATTACTGGGGCTTTCGCCTGGTGATTACCCGGATGCAGGTCGAAACGCCGGGGCGCGAATCCGAAGAGGAAGCCAAACCGCTGCAGGTGGCGGCGGATGAACGCACCCGCGTGATCATCAGCGGGCTGGGCGGAGAGGCCAATATAGAGGACGTCGATTGCTGCTTCACTCGCCTGCGCGTGCGGGTCAAAGAGATGAAAGAAGTGGTGGATCAAACGCTGCTGTCGACCGGTGCCAACGGCGTCAACCGCGTCAGTGAGCACGATGTGCAGGTGATTTACGGGCCGCAGGTCGAGAAAATCGCTAACGAGGTGAAAAGTGCGCTCGGCGTCGCCTGATGCCGGGCGGTACCGTTAATCATGTGGGGCGCGGTCGGTGGCGACCCGCCGCGTCTCCGCGTATACATCACCCGCTATCCGCCTGAGCAATCCGCCTGACAACGCAGAAATTTCTTTGCTGAGTGCGCGTTGGGGCGCGACGAGTTTTGCTACCATAACGCGATAAAAATTCGACGGTGGATAAGAAAATCGACATCAAGCAATTGATTTATTTGTGCAATCTGGAGCGCGAGCGCCATTTTGGCCGCGCGGCGGAGGCCAGCTTCGTCAGCCAGCCCACGCTCTCGATGCGGCTTAAAAACCTTGAGCGTGAGCTTGGGCTGTCGCTGATCAATCGCAGCAACAACTTTGACGGCTTCACGCCAGAAGGGGAACGCGTGCTGACGTGGGCGCGCGAAATTGTTTCGGTGTATCAGGGACTGAAGCTGGAAGTGGAGTCGCTCAAACACGGCGTCAACGGCACGCTGCGGCTGGGCGTGATGCCGCAGTGCAGCGTGGCGCTGCCGGCGTTACTGAAAGCGGTGGAAGCGCGCTATCCGCAGCTCGACTATCGCGTTTCCGCCATGAGCGCCGATCAACTGCTGGAAGCGCTTAACAGCCACACCGTGGACGGCGGTATCGGCTTTTTTGAGCTGACGTCACTGCGGGAACTGCATTTCCAGACCGCGCTGCTCAACGATCGCGGTGTCGAAGCCATTTTCCATCCCGATCACTTCCCGGCGCTGCTGCAGCATGAGCGGCTATCGCTGTACACGCTGGCGAGCCAGCCGCTGTGCCTGGCCGAGCCCACGCGCTATTTCCGGCGTTACCTCGACGGACAGCTGCGTGAAACCGGCGTGCTGCCGCGGGTGATTGTGGAAAGCGCCTCGGTGATGCAGCTGATTCAGAGTGCGCAGGTTGGCCTGGGCGTCATGGTGTCGCCCTGCGGCCATCTGCTACCGGAAATGTTGCACCATCTGGCTCGCCGGCCGATTGATATCGCGCCGATGGGACGTCAGGCGGCGCTGGTGATTGCCGAGCCGGGCAGGGCGTCGCCGCTGTCGCAGCACTTCTTTGACGAAGCACGACGCCACCTGGCGGATTAGCGCGCTTCGCCCAGCGCCATCAGCAGTCGATCCTGCCAGCTGGCAAATGCCACCGCCTGCATCAGTGTGAACAGGCGCTCGCTGCCCCAGCCCGCGTTTAACAGCGGCTGCAGATGGGCGGCACTGAAGCGCTCCGGCAGCCGGGTAAGCTGGGCGCTCAGCGCGATCACCTGCTGCGTCAGGCTGTCATCGCTGGCCTGATCCACATCGTGTAGCAAACGCGTGCGCCAGCCGTTCGCCAGCTGCGCGAACTGGCGTCGGCAGCCCAGTACGCGCGCGCTGACTGCCTGCGCCAGCTGTTCCTCTTCCCCACCATAAGCCTCAAGCCGCTGACGCAGCGTCGCCCAGCCATACAGCGCCTGGGCATCGTGCACCAGCAGCCAGACAGCGTCGTCGAGTCCGGCCATACCCTGACAAAAGGTCACCGCCGCCAGCTGGTCAGCGCTGGCATAGCGCAGCTCAACCGGCTTGAGGGCGTGCTGCCAGGCAGCAGCCTGACTGAACAGCACCGCATCGGCGTCGGTGGGCGGCGTGACGCCAGGGATCCAGCGCACCGGCAGGCCCATCATCGCCTGAAGCGCGGCGACCACGCGCGCCTGATAGCTGACGTAGCCTACTAGCTGGTTGAGCGTAACGATATCGGGTTCAGTCAGGCCTACCGCATCCAGCGCGCTGATGCTGCTGGCGGTAATCAGCTCAGGCTGCATCGCCAGCTGGCGCGCATACTGGGTGATTTGCGTCAGGCGATTATTGCTTTCGCGCGAAGAATCCGGTCCCGGCAGCGGATTAAGCCGCGCCGAGTAGTGATTGCACAGCCGCTGCACGCCAGCCACCTGCGCCACCGTGAGTGCGGTGCTGAGACGATCGTACAGCGTTAGTGTATGGGTCAGCGAGGTGCTGACCGCATCGGGCAGCAGGGTATGGCTCAGGTCACGTGCCGCCTGTAGCACTGGCTGAAAGTGCTGCAGCAGCGGCTGCAGGGCGCTGGCTTCCTGCTGCAGGCCGAGCAGAAAACGGTCATCAATATGAGCGGCTTCGGGAACCAGGGGAGCAGTAGCGGACGTATGCGGGCGAGTCTGGCTTTCATAAAACCAGTGGTCATGGCCGGGAGAACGGCGGTGTTCCATGGTCATTCCTTTCGCAAAAAACGGACTGAGTGCACAACGGGCAAATCTGAAAAGCGCATCGCCACTCAAGGGCTAGCTTATCGTCGCTGAACGGCTGTCCACGGCAAAAGAATGATGGGGAATAATTAATAGCGTGCGGCTATAAAGGGGGAGAGAAAATAAAAAGGGCGAGCACCTGGCTCGCCCGCAGAACTTATTTCAGTTCCAGCTCGTTCATTGCGGCAATGCTGAAGCCGCCATCGACGTGCACCACTTCACCGGTGATACCACCCGCCAGGTCTGAGCACAGGAAGGCCGCCGAATTACCCACGTCCTCGATGGTAACGGTACGACGAATCGGGGTTACCGCTTCGCAGTGTGCCAGCATCTTACGGAAATCTTTGATGCCTGATGCGGCCAGGGTACGGATTGGACCGGCAGACACGGCGTTAACACGCACGCCTTCCGGACCCATCGCGTTCGCCATGTAACGCACGTTGGCTTCCAGCGACGCTTTCGCCAGACCCATCACGTTGTAGTTCGGGATAGCGCGCTCTGCACCCAGGTAAGAGAGGGTCAGCAGTGCTGCGTTCGGGTTCAGCATCGCGCGGCACTCTTTGGCCATCGCCACAAAGCTGTAGGCGCTGATGTCGTGCGCGATTTTGAAGCCTTCACGGGTAACGGCGTTCACGTAGTCGCCATCCAGCTGGTCGCCCGGGGCGAAGCCGATGGAGTGAACAAAGCCGTCAAATTTCGGCCAGGTTTTTGCCAGTTCAGTGAACAGGGCAGTGATGCTCTCGTCTTCTGCCACATCGCACGGCAGAACAATGTCTGAACCCAGTTCTTTAGCGAACTCTTCCACGCGACCTTTCAGTTTGTCGTTCTGGTAGGTGAAAGCCAGTTCTGCGCCCTGTTTGTGCATCGCCTGCGCAATACCGTAGGCGATGGAAAGTTTACTGGCAACGCCAGTAATCAGAATGCGCTTACCGGAAAGAAAACCCATAGCTGTAATCCTTATGGTCATTGTTGTTGGCGGTCGCGATGATTAAAAATTGTGCGACCGACGTTAATCGACGTGCGGATTCTAGCACGTCTGTATCAAATGGGGTAAATCGCACCGCGTTTTCCGCTACGGCTGTAGCACTCAACGTTCGCGCCGCCACGCCTCGGCGGTTAACGCTTCGCCAAAATGGCTGGCAATCAGCCGTTTGGTTAAGTCGTGCAGCGGCGAGGCCAGCACGTCAGCGGTGCCGCCGCGCTCCACCACTTCGCCCTGATGCATCACCAGCACCTGATCGCTGATGTGCTTCATCATGCCAAGATGCTGAGTAACATAAATATAGGCGATGCCGTGTTTCTCCTGCAGCTCCAGCATCAGGTTCACCAGCTGCGAACGCATGGTCATATCCAGCGAGGCGAGGGCTTCATCGGCGACAATCACCTTCGGCTGCAGAATCAGCGCGCGCGCCAGCGCCAGACGCTGCTTCTGGCCGGGGGCCAGCATGTGCGGATAGTAGCCGGCGTGGTCGCGCAGCAGACCGACCTGACGCAGCGTGGCAATGATGCGCTTTTCGCGTGCTTCATCATCAAGATCGGTATTCAGCCGCAGCGGAAAATCGAGGATCTGGCTGACGCGCTGGCGCGGATTGAGCGACGTCGACGGATCCTGAAAAATCATGCGAATCCGCTGGCTGCGGTAGCCGTAATCGCCATAAGAGAGCGGGTGATCGTCGATCAGCATCTCGCCTTCGCTTGGCGCCACCATGCCGCTCAGCATCTTCGCCAGCGTGGATTTGCCCGAACCGTTTTCGCCGATAATAGCCAGCGTCTGCTTTTCGCGCAGGGTAAAACTGACGTTTTTCACCGCTTCAACATGCTGGCGCCGGAACAGCCCGGTGCGGTAGCGGTAGGTTTTGCTCAGGTTACGCACTTCCAGCAGGGTTTCCATTATTGGCTCTCCATATTCAGCGGGAAGTGACAGGCATAAAGATGCGCTTTAGTGCCGCTCAGGCGCGGCGTTTCGATGCATTTACGCTGCGCGTAAGGGCAGCGCGGACCGAGACGGCAGCCAATCGGCAGATGTTCCAGCGACGGTATCGCGCCGGACAGCGTATTCAGGCGGCTTTTATGCGGCAGCGCGCGGCCAAAGTCGGGCATGGCGCGGATCAGCGCCTGCGTATACGGATGGTGCGGCGTTTCCATCAGATCGTCACTCTGCGCGGTTTCCACCGTTTGTCCGCAGTACATCACGTTGATGCGGTCCGCCCACTGACTCATGGTGCGCAGGTCATGGCTGATCAGCAAAATCGTGGTGTTGTTATTCTGATTGAGGCGGCTCAGCAGACGGAAAATCTGTGCCTGGGTGGTGGGCTCCATGGCATTGGTCGGCTCATCGGCAATCAACAGGCGCGGCTGATTGGCCAGCGCGATGGCGATCATCACCTTCTGACATTCGCCCTCGGTCAGCTCATACGGGAAGCTGCGCATAATGTCTTTGTGATCTTTAATGCCGACGCGGTGCAGCAGCTCAATGGCGCGCTCTTTGCGCCAGAACCACAGGCGCTGATACCAGCGGCCTTTAAAGGTCCAGCGTGGAATGGCCTGCATCAGCTGGCGGCCGACACTTTCAGAAGGATCGAGACAGGATTGCGGCTCCTGAAAAATCATCGACACGTTATGGCCAACGATGCGCCGCCGTTCGCGCGGCGACAGGCGCAGCAGGTCGATATCATCGAACACCATACGGTCGGCGGTGACGCGCCAGTTATCTTTGGTCACGCCGCAGATGGCTTTCGCCACCAGACTTTTCCCCGAGCCGGATTCGCCCACCAGGCCACGCACTTCGCCCTCGTTTAGCGTCAGATTGATGCGATCGACCGCTTTCACCGGACCTTCAGCGGTCATGAATTCAATGGTCAGATTTCGGATGTCCAGTAACGGCATTATTCCACTCCCGCAGCGACGGCGCGACGGATGCCATCGCCCAGCAGGTTGACAATCAATACGCTTACCATCAGCGCGGCACCCGGCAGCATCACCGTCCACGGCGCCACGTAAATCAGCTCCAGCGCGTCACCCAGCATCGCACCCCATTCGGGCGAGGGCAGCTGCGCGCCGAGGTCAAGAAAGCCGAGCGCGGCGATGTCGAGGATCGCCATCGACAGCGAGCGGGTAAATTCACTGACCAGCAGCGGCAGGACGTTTGGCAGCACCGCATTCCACAGAATATTCAGGTTGCGCGCGCCATCCAGCCGCAGCGCCACCACATACTCTTTTTCCATCTCGTCATGCACTGCCGTGTAGATTTCGCGCACCAGACGCGGGATCAGCGCCAGCAGTACCGCCAGCATCGCATGCTCCAGCCGCGGGCCAAGAAAGGCCACCACGATAATCGCCAGCAGCAGAGAGGGAATCGACAGCAGCGTATCCAGCACGTGATTCATCACCGCCGAGCGCAAACCGTGGGTAATTCCCGCCAGCACGCCCAGCAGCAGCGCGCAGATTGCTGCCAGCACCGTTACCAGCAGCGCAGAGCCAACCGTCGGCGCCACGCCGCTCAGTAAACGGCTTAGCACATCGCGCCCGAGATCGTCAGTGCCGAGAAAGAAGGAGACATCGCCGTAGCGCGACCACGACGGCGGCAACAGCTGATAGCCGAGAAACTGCTGGTCGATACCGTAAGGGGACAGCAGCCCGCCGAACAGGCAGAGAAACAGCAGGATGCCGAAGCCGTACAGGCCAATCATGGCGCTGGTATCGCGATAAAAGCGCTGCCAGCTGAGGCGAAACGCACTCGGCAGCCGCTTCTCGGCGTAGATGTTATCTGAGGGCATACCACTCCTTGTGTTTCAGCGGATTGAGCGCCGCACCGATAATATCCGACAGTACGCTGACCAGAATTACCAGCCCGCCAACCACCATCACGCCTGCGGAGATCGCCGCGTAATCCTGCTGACGGATAGCGTTAATCAGCCAGCGCCCCAGTCCAGGCCAGTTGAACACCACTTCGGTGATCATCGCCAGCGTCAGCATGGTCGAGAATTGCAGGCCAAGACGCGGGATCACCGGCGGCAGTGCGTTGTGCAACACGTGACGGCGAATCACGGTGAAGCGCGACAAGCCGCGCGTTGCCGCTGCCTTGACGTAATTTTTATCCATCACGTCGCTGGTGCTGTTGCGCAGCAGGCGAATCACTTCGGTGGTCGGTGCCACAGCCAGCACAATCACCGGCAGAATCAGGTGCGTCAGCGCGCTGACCAGCATCTCATGCCGCCACGGTGAAGGGCTAAGCCAGGCGTCAATCAGGGCAAAACCAGTAATGTTCTGCACCGGATAGAGCAGGTCGAAACGGCCGGAAACCGGCAGCCAGCCGAGCGTCAGCGAAAACAGCAGGGTAAACAGCAGCGCCAGCCAGAACACTGGCATTGAGAAGCCGAGCAGCGCCAGCGCGCTGATGGCTTTATCCTGCCATTTATTGCGCATTACGCCAGCGCAGATGCCGAGCGGAATACCGACCAGCAGCGCCAGCATAAACGCCAGCACGCACAGTTCCAGCGTGGCGGGAAACACCTCGCGCAGCTGTATATCAATTGCCTGACCGTTAGTACTGGAAACGCCGAAATCAAACTGCAGCAGCCCTTTAAACCAGAACCACCAGGCATCGAACAGCGAGGCGCCTTCCAGCGGCGCGTTGGGCGTGAAATAGCTCAGGCTGAAACTCACCAGCGAGAGTAAGAACAGGGTGATGATCAACAACAGCAGGCGACGCAACAGATAGATGATCATGCTTACTCCTCGCCGTGCTCATCGCGGTAAACCCCGGCGAACGAGGCATTACCGAAGGGACTCAGCACCAGGCCTTTAATATCGTGCCGGTAAGCCTGCAGGCGCAGCGATGACGCCAGCGGCAGCACCGGAAGCGTCTGCGCCAGCATCTGCTGGGCGCGATCGTAGCTGTCAATACGCGCCGACAGCTGCTGCGACAGCAGCGCGCGCTGCAGCGCCTCATCAAACGCCGGCGAACACCAGTGCGCGTAGTTGGTCTGCGAACGAATCGCCGCACAGCTCAGCAACGGGCGGAAGAAACTGTCCGGATCGTTACTGTCGGTGGCCCAGCCGGTCAGGGTTAAATCGTGATTCATGGCCATCAGCTGTGCTTCCTGAAAACGTCCCTCGACCGGCGCGATGGTGACGCGCACGCCCACCTGCGCCAGATCCGCCTGCAACAGCTCAGCGGTTTTGAGCGGGCTGGGGTTCCATGACATCGAGGTGGTCGGCACCACCAGGCGCAGATGCAAATCTTCAATGCCCAGCGCTTTTAGTGCCTCACGCGCTTTTGCCGGATTGTATTCCGTCACGCGCGCATCATTATCGTAAGCCCACGAGGCGCGCGGCAGAATCGAGGCTGCGGTTTCCGCCGTGCCGTAATAAATCGACTCCATCAGCCGCTCGTTATTGATCGCCAGCGCCAGCGCGTGGCGCACTTCCGGACGGTCGAGCGGCGGTTTGCGGGTGTTAAACGCCAGATAGGCGATGTTCATGCCAGGACGCAGCGTCATGCGCAGGCGCGGATCGTCGCGCAGAATCGACAGCTGGCTGGCGGCCGGGTAGGCCAGTACGTCACACTCGCCGGTCAGCAATTTCGACAGGCGACCAGTGCCGCCCACGCCGAGGTCGATCACCACCTGTTGCAGACGCGGCACGCCTTTCCAGTAGTGCGGATTGCGCGCCAGACGCAGATATTGCCCGGTGCGGTACTCACTCAGCTGGAACGGGCCGGTGCCCACCGGCTGGCGATCCAGCTGTTCCTGCTGGCCTGCCGCGCTCAGCTGGCTGGCGTACTCCTGCGACAACACCGGCGCGTAGTGGGTGGCGATATGCCACAGGAACGAAGCGTCCGGGCTGTTGAGGCGGATCTCTACCGTGTCGTTATCCAGCTTCTTCACGCTCTGCACCGAGTCGGCAAACTGCAGGCTGTCGAAGTAGGGATAGCTGCCGCCGTTGACGTTATGCCACGGATGCTGGCGATCGAACATGCGGGCAAAGCTGAAGACCACGTCGTCGGCGTTCATTTTGCGCGTCGGCGTAAACCAGTTGGTATGCTGGAACGAAACATCTTTGCGCAAGTGGAAGCGGTAAGTCGCGCCGTTATCGCGCACTTCCCAGCTCTGCGCCAGATCGGGGATCAGACGATAGGTATAAGGGTCGACGTCGAGCAGGCGGTCATACAACTGTGCCGCCAGCGTATCGACCACCAGCCCGCTGCTGACCATCTGCGGGTTGAAGGTGTTAACCGTGCCGTTGACGCAATAGACAAAGCCGCTGTGGCGGATAGAGTCCGCGGGCGCGGCGAGCGCAGAGGCACTCAGGACGCTGAGACCAAGCAGCAGCGCGGGGAATAATTTTGGCATAGAACTCAACGATTCTCGGACAATAGCGAGAGTGTATCGCAAAGCACGCGCACTCCCCAAATCCGCCGCGTATCTGCGCTTTTTTTACCCAGCGGGCGACGGGGGTAAGCACAACCTTAGTGTGGAAATGAGAAAAATTCTCAATTAGAGCTTTACAGATGATAATAGGAATGATTATTATTCTTCTGCGCTTCGACGGTGGCTCTACCGAAGAAGAGCACGACATTGCTCACATTGCTTCCAGTATTACGTTGCCCGCACCTCGTGTTGCGGGCTTTTTTTTGTGCTGGCCAGACTGAACACACGCTTTGTGCGCCGGTATTTGGCGAACCTGCGCGACACGCGTAGCATAACGCCATGAATTCCCGGGCGGATAACCCAATGTTAATCAAAACCTTTGATGGTCATAATGACCTGTTGCTCAACCTGTGGTTGCATCATCGCGACGATCCAGCCGCCGCCTTCTTTACCGGTATCGAAAAAGGACACCTCGATTTTCCGCGCATGCAGCAGGGCGGCTTTGCCGGCGGATTGTTTGCGCTGTTTGTGCCACCGCAGCGCTACGTCAGCGAAAAGGCGCCGCAGCTGGCCAGTGAAGCCTGGCAGCCGCTGGAGATCCTGTGGCAGCAGCTGGAGATTCTGAAAACGCTGGTTGCCCGTTCTGACGGCCGGGCGCGCCTCTGCCTCAGCACCGCCGATATCGCCGCCTGCCGGCGCGATGGCATACTGGCAATGGTGGCGCACATTGAGGGCGCGGACGGTTTTGACGGCGACGGCGCCGATCTTGCCGCCTTCTGGCAGGCGGGCGTGCGTAGCATCGGTCCGTTCTGGAATCTGGAAAATCGCTTTGGCGCTGGCGTCACCGGCGCATTTCCCGGTTCGCCGGATAGCGGTCCGGGGCTGACTGCCGACGGCGAGCGTCTAATCGCGCTGGCGAATCAGCAGCGCATGATGATCGACGTGTCGCACATGAATGAAAAAGCGTTCTGGGACACGGCCCGGCTCTCATCCGCGCCGCTGGTCGCCAGTCACTCGAATGCGCACGCGCTGTGCGCGCAGCCGCGCAACCTTACCGACGACCAACTGCGGGCGATTCGCGATAGCGGTGGCGTGGTCGGCATTAATTTCGGCAACGCCTTTCTGCGCGCCGACGGTAAGCGCGACGATGATGGCGGCTTGATCGAAATTGTTAAACACTGTGAGCATCTGATGACTATTATGGGAAGCGATCACGTCGCGCTGGGGTCGGATTTTGACGGCATCAGCGTGCCCGCAGAGCTTAAAGATGTCACCGGTTTGCCGCGGCTGTATGCGCTGATGCGCAGTCTCAACTATGATCAGGCATTGCTGGAACAACTTGCCTGGGGCAACTGGCAGCGGGTATTGCACCAAATCTGGCAGGCGTAAGTGTATTTCCTTACGCAATCAGGGTTGATCTGCTCGCTACATTGGCGCAACATCGCCCCGCGTTATCCATTGCTGGCGGAAGCTTTGTTTCTGTCGCAATGTTTTTAGCAGAGCCTGCTCTGCGTTTTAAGACTATGAGGAAGAATATTATGTGGAAAAAACCTGAGTTTGTTGACCTGCGTCTGGGCCTGGAAGTAACGCTGTACATCTCCAACCGCTAAGACGTCCTGCCCGCCGTTCGTGCGGGCATTTTCTTTTCCTGCTTCGGTCCTTCACATGTTTATTAAAGTCCTCGGTTCGGCGGCTGGCGGTGGCTTTCCGCAGTGGAACTGTAACTGCGCCAACTGCAGCGGGCTGCGTAACGGCACGCTCCAGGCGCAGGCGCGCACCCAATCCTCAATCATTGTCAGCGATAACGGTACCGACTGGGTGCTGTGCAACGCTTCGCCGGACATCAGCCAGCAAATCGCCCGGACACCGGAACTGGTGAAACACGGCGTGCTGCGCGGAACGGCGATTGGCAGCATTATTTTGACCGACAGCCAGATCGATCACACTACCGGTCTGCTGAGCCTGCGTGAGGGCTGTCCGCATCAGGTATGGTGCACGCCGGAAGTGCATGCCGACCTCACCAGCGGCTTCCCGATTTTTACCATGCTGCAGCACTGGAACGGCGGCCTGCAGCATCGTGCGCTTACGCCGCTTGAGCCGTTTCGCGTTGACGTCTGCGCCAGTCTGCAATTCACCGCCATTCCGATTCTCAGCAACGCGCCACCGTATTCGCCGTATCGCGATCGTCCGCTGCCGGGACATAACGTGGCGCTGTTTATCGAAAACACCGCCAGCGGGCAGACGCTGCTGTATGCGCCGGGCCTCGGCGAACCGGATGCGGTGATTATGCCGTGGCTGCAAAAAGCCGACTGCCTGCTGATCGACGGCACTGTGTGGCAGGATGATGAGCTGCTGACCACCGGCGTCGGCAAAAATACCGGCAAAGCCATGGGCCATCTGGCGCTGGCGGAAGAGCAGGGGCTGATGGCGCTGCTGGCCGCGCTGCCGGCCAGACGCAAAATTCTGATTCACATTAACAACACCAATCCGATCCTCAACGAGCATTCGCCGCAGCGCCAGTTCCTGACGCAGCAGGGCATTGAAGTGAGCTGGGACGGCATGGCGATTCATTTGCAGGAGTCCGCATCGTGATCATTACCGAGGCGTTGTCACCCGAAGCCTTTGAACAGGCGCTGCGTGCCAAAGGCGCGTATTACCATATTCATCATCCTTACCATATCGCGATGCACAACGGTGCCGCGACGCGCGAGCAGATTCAGGGCTGGGTGGCGAACCGTTTTTACTATCAGACCAATATTCCGCTGAAAGATGCGGCGATCATGGCCAACTGTCCGGATCCGGCAACGCGCCGTAAATGGGTACAGCGTGTCCTCGATCACGACGGCCGTAACGGTGAGGAAGGCGGTATTGAAGCCTGGCTGCAGCTGGGAGAAGCGGTTGGTCTCGATCGCAAAGTCTTGCTGTCAGAGAAGCTGGTGTTGCCGGGCGTACGGTTTGCCGTTGATGCCTATGTCAACTTTGCGCGTCGCGCCAACTGGCAGGAAGCAGCGTGCAGCTCGCTCACCGAGCTGTTTGCCCCGCAGATTCATCAGTCGCGCCTCGACAGCTGGCCGCAGCACTATCCGTGGATCAAAGAGGAAGGCTATTTCTACTTCCGCAGCCGCCTGAGCCAGGCGAACCGCGATGTCGAACATGGCCTGGCGCTGGCGCTGGAAGTCTTTACCAGCGCTGAGCAGCAGAACCGTATGCTGGAGATCCTGCAGTTTAAACTCGACATTCTCTGGACCATGCTGGATGCCATGACCATGGCATACGCGCTGCAGCGTCCGCCGTACCACACGGTGACCGATCAGGTCGCCTGGCACAGTACAAGACTGGTGTAATCACATGAAAGAGACTCTGATTCCGGCGTTTCGCCGCGGCTATCGTCTGCAGTGGGAAGCCGCGCAGGACAGCCACGTGGTGCTTTACCCGGAGGGGATGGCGAAGCTGAATGAAACCGCTGCCGCCATTCTGGAACTGGTGACCGGCAAGCAGGATGTGGCGGCCATTATCGCCACGCTCAATGCGCGTTTTCCGGAGGCGGGCGGCGTCGATGATGACGTCAAAGACTTCCTGCAATCGGCCATTGAACAGAAGTGGATCCAGTGTCGTGAACCCGAATAAACCTGGCGTGAATGCGCCGCTGTGGCTGCTGGCGGAGCTGACTTATCGCTGCCCGCTGCAGTGTCCTTACTGCTCGAACCCGCTGGATTTTTCGCAGCAGGAACAAGAGCTGAGCACCGAACAGTGGATCGAGGTCTTCCGTCAGGCTCGCGCCATGGGCAGCGTGCAGCTGGGCTTTTCCGGTGGTGAACCGCTGACGCGCAAAGATCTGCCGGAGCTGATTCGCGCCGCGCGCGATCTGGGTTTTTACACCAACCTGATCACCTCCGGCATTGGCCTGACGGAGAAAAAGCTCGATGCCTTCGCCGACGCCGGGCTGGATCACATCCAGATCAGTTTCCAGGCGAGCGATGAAACGCTGAACGCCGCGCTGGCCGGTTCGCAGAAGGCGTTTCAGCAGAAGCTGGCGATGGCAAAAGCGGTGAAAAAGCACGGCTACCCGATGGTGCTGAACTTCGTGCTGCACCGCCATAACATCGACCAGATCGATAAAATCATCGATCTGTGTATTGAGCTGGAGGCGGATGATGTCGAGCTGGCCACCTGTCAGTTCTACGGCTGGGCGCATCTTAATCGTCAGGGATTACTACCAACGCGCGAGCAGATTGCCCGCGCCGAAGCGGTGGTTGCGCGCTACCGTGAGCGCATGGGCAGCAGCGGTAATCTCACCAATCTGCTGTTCGTCACGCCGGATTACTACGAAGAGCGGCCCAAACCCTGTATGGGCGGCTGGGGATCGATATTTCTCAGCGTGACGCCGGAAGGTACGGCGTTACCCTGTCACAGCGCGCGCCAGCTGCCGGTGCAGTTCCCCTCAGTGCTGGAGCAGAGCCTGGAGGATATCTGGTACAACTCGTTTGGCTTCAATCGCTATCGCGGCTTCGACTGGATGCCGGAACCGTGCCGCTCATGCGATGAGAAAGAGAAAGATTTCGGCGGTTGCCGCTGCCAGGCATACATGCTGACCGGCGATGCCGATAACACCGACCCGGTGTGCAGCAAGTCGCCGCATCACGGAAAAATTCTTGAGGCACGCCGCGAAGCCAGCTGCAGCGATATCAAAATCGCCCAGCTGCAGTTCCGCAACCGCAGCAATTCTGAGCTGATTTTCAAACAGCGGGTCACCTGATGTGCGAACGCAGCCTGACGCTGGCTAACGGTCTGCGCTGTCATCTGTCGCACCAGCCCGACGCGCGGGAAAGCGCGGCGCTGGTGCGCGTCGGCGCGGGCAGCCTGCACGAACCCGATCGCTGGCCCGGGCTGGCGCATCTGCTGGAACATCTGCTGTTTTGCGGCAGCGCGGGCTTTACCGGCAACGAGCGTCTGATGCCGTGGCTGCAGCAGCAGGGTGGTCAGGTGAATGCCACCACGCAACTCAGCCGCAGCGCCTGGTTCTTCCAGCTGCCGGCGCAGGCGCTGGCAGCTGGCGTGGCAAGGCTGGCAGATATGCTGGCTGCGCCACTGCTGACCGGTACGGCGATTACGCAGGAAGCGGCGGTCATTGAGGCAGAATTTCAGCTGCTGCGGCATCATGCCGAAACGCTGAGTGAAGCAGCGCTGCTCGACGCGGCCGGTGGCGCACTGCGCCGCTTTCGCGTCGGGAGTGCAGCGTGTTTTGGTGACAACGTAACGGAACTGCAGCAGGCGCTGAGGCTGTTTCATCAGCAGCATTTTGTCGCCGCCAACCAGCAGCTGTGGCTGAGCGGACCGCAATCGCTGGATGAATTACAGCAGCTGGCCGAGGCGTTTGCTGTTCGCCAGCCAGGCGGTGCGGCGTACTCCTTATTGCCAGCCATTTCCTTGCCGGAGCCAGTTGAAACGGTCATCCAGCTTCCCGATGAAGAGTCATTCTGGCTTAGCCTGTTTATCACCGGCGAAGAGAACGCTTTGCGTGACAACGTCACATTGCTGGAGGCTTTCTGGCAGGATGAAGCCCCTGGCAGCCTGATGGCGCAGCTGCGCAGCGAGAAACTGTGCGCATCGCTGCAGTGTGAATGGCTGTGGCAGAGCGCCGATCATAGCTGGCTGGCGTTGCGCTTCTGTGCGCCAGCGCTGTCAGCGTCGGCAGCAAGACGCATTGAACAGCTCTTCTGGCAGCATCTGCGTGCGGTGCGCGCCGC
Source organism: Pantoea sp. Pa-EAmG (assembly GCF_030024295.1). Lineage (NCBI taxonomy): Bacteria > Pseudomonadati > Pseudomonadota > Gammaproteobacteria > Enterobacterales > Erwiniaceae > Pantoea > Pantoea sp. Pa-EAmG. Next base: position 65,651 of record NZ_JASEWO010000001.1, on the reverse strand, counting down.
CACGCCAGCGCAGCATCGTCACTATTTGCAACTGGCACAGCAGGATTTCGCTGCGCTGTCGCCGCTGACGCAGTTGCGTGGACGGGCGCTGGGATCGGCGCCGTCAGCTGACGTTCCCGCAGATTTCACCGGTTTCATCGCCGCGCTGCCACAGGCTCCGTGCACGCGGCTGCTGACGCAGCGACAGTTGTCCGCCGTGCCTTATACCACGCAGGGATTCTGCCTGCAGCGCGCACCATGGCTACAGACCGCGGCTGGCCCGGTTGCGCCGGTTAACTGGTCATTTTATTCGTGCGCTGACGTCCTGCATTTGCCGGAACTCCCGGTAAATTGCGCGCCGTTGCTGCGCGCAAACCCGGTGCAGCCGCAGGAAACGCTGCTGGTGCGCCCGGCGTTTTATCACACCCTGAGTGACGAGGCGGCGCTAAGCTGGCAGCAGCAGCTGCGCCCACGGCTGGCCGCACTGCGCCATGCCGGTGGCAGCGGACGCTGGCAACAGCAGCAGGGCGTCTGGCAACTGGTGATTGATCTGCCTGACGATGCAATGCCCGCGCTGCAGCAGCTGCCTGGCGTGCTGGCGGCGCTGAATGCGCCGGTGCTGCTGCAACCGCACCGTGCTGCACAAAGTATTGTGATTCGTCAGTTGCTGGAAGCGCTACCGCAGCAGTTGCTGGCCCCGGCTGCGCATCCTGCATGGCAGGCCGCCTGGTGCGGCCACAGCGAAAGCGTCAGTCAGCATGCCGCGCACGGGCTGAGCGAGGTGGTTCAGACTCAGCCTGCGCCGGCGCGCGCGGCTGCGCTACAGCACGGCGTCAGCGCGCTGCGCTGTGCGGCGAACGATCAGGCCTTGTTGCTGTTTATTCCGCTGCCCGCTGCCGATGATGCCAGCCTCGCGGCGCTGCGTGCGCTGGCGCTGATGTTTGAACCACGCTTCTTTCAGCGCCTGCGGGTTGAGCAACAGATTGGCTATGTGGTGTCAGCGCGCTACCAGCGCGTGGCGGATGTGGATGGACTGCAGCTGGCGCTGCAATCACCGTCCATTGGCTGGCGCACGCTGCTGCAACACTGCAAAGCGTTTTTGCGCGACATGGTGAGTGAACTCGCCGCCATCAACGATGAAACGCTGCAGAGCTGGCAGGCGACGCTACTGGCGCAGTGCCAGCCATACCAGAACGCCGACGCCGCCAGTGAGGCACTGCGAAAACAGCAGGGACTGCCGGTGCTTACGCCAGAAGCGGTCGCCGCGCTCACGTTACCCCAGCTGCAGCGGGTGCATCAGCGCCTGCTGCGCGAACGCCGCCGCTGGCGCTTGCTGATTAATCAACGTAAATAATTTCTCCCTCTCTGCAGTCAGCACGATCCCGCTGGCATAAAGACAAAAGTTTACACAGCAGGGGTTGGTGTTTCTGCTGCTTTTGCATAAACTGGCCGCACTTTTCTCTGAGGCTGTGGCATGACGATATCGCCCCAACGCGCAAAATGGATTCTGGCACTGGTTTGTCTGGTGCTGGCATTTTGTCTCGTCCAGCGCAGCTTCAATCTCCCGACTCAGCCTGTCGTTAGCATTACTGTTCACAGCGCCGCCGTTGATGACGGTGCCAGCAGTGATAAACCCTGTGCGCTGGGCGCTAAGTCACTCAGCGGCAGCGCGCCGCTGCTCGATACCGCGCTGCCATTCCTCGTACTGCTGCTGGCGTTGATCGCCACGCTCTTCCAGACCTCGTCTGCCACTGTCTGTCGGCGTGAACCGCTGTTTGTGCCGCTGCGACGGCGCCATCTCACGCTCTGCGTCTTCCGGGAATAACACCACGCGATCCACCGCGTAAACCCTGTTATTCACCGGAGAAACGATTATGACATTCCTGATCAGGAGCCTGCTGCTCCTCGTGGCGAGCTGCGCGCTGAGCGTGCAAGCCGCCGATACCGGCTGGCTGCGCAATGCGCAAAACAGCCACGCCGAAGTGCGCCTGCGCGCTGCGCCGCAGGGCGATCACCTGCAACTGCTACTGGATATTCGCCTGCAGCCGGGCTGGAAAACCTACTGGCGCTCGCCGGGCGAAGGCGGCGTCGCGCCGGAAATCCGCTGGCAAACGCCGGATGTCAACGCCCGCTGGTCGTGGCCAGTGCCAGCGCGCTTTGACGTCAGCGGCCTCACTACGCAGGGCTACAAAGGCAACGTTACGCTGCCCATCGTGCTCGAATCTGCCCCGCAGGGCACGCTGGCCGGCACGCTGACGCTGTCCACCTGTAGCGACGTCTGCATCCTGACGGACTTTCCGTTCCAGCTCGATCTCTCCCAGCCCGCCAGTCCGGATTTTGCGCGTGACTTCGCCCAGGCGATGGGGCAGATACCGGCTGACAGCGGACTGACCGATCAGCTTGATGCCAGCTTCGTTGATGGCACGCTGCAAATCCGGGCGCAGCGTCAGCAGGGCTGGCAGCAGCCGGAACTGTTCTTTGATTATCCGCAGGGCAGCATGCTGGCGGCGCCGCAAATCAGCGTGCAGGGCGAGACGCTGACTGCCCGCGTGGCGGTGACCGATGAATGGGGCGAGGCTGCGCCGGACCTGCGCGGTAAAGCGCTGTCGCTGGTCATCGCTGACGCCGGTATCGCTCAGCAAAGCCAGCTGACCCTTGGTCATCAGCCGCTGTTTTCTCCCTCCGCCGGGAACGCCACGCTGTGGTCGGTAGTGCTGCTGGCGCTGCTCGGCGGGCTGATTCTCAACCTGATGCCCTGCGTGCTGCCGGTGCTGGCGATCAAACTGAGCAGTCTGGTGCAGCAGCAGGGACAGACGCAACGCCAGACGCGTCAGCAGTTTCTCGCGTCCAGCGCCGGCATTCTGTTCTCTTTCCTGCTGCTGGCGCTGCTGATGACCGTGCTACGGCTCAGCGGTCAGGCGCTGGGCTGGGGCATTCAGTTTCAGAGCAGCGGCTTTCTGCTGGTGATGGTGCTGGTGATGTTCCTGTTCAGCGCCAGTCTGTTCGATCTGCTGCATTTTCGCCTGCCTTCCGGCCTGACTACCCGGCTGGCGACGTACGGCGGTGCCGGTCTGGCAGGGCATTTTGGCCAGGGGGCCTTTGCCACGCTGCTGGCGACGCCGTGCAGCGCACCGTTTCTTGGCACCGCCGTCGCCTATGCGCTGACCGCGCCGCTGCCGCAGCTGTGGCTGCTGTTTGTCGCGCTCGGCGTCGGCATGAGTCTGCCGTGGCTGCTGGTTGCGGCGCTGCCGGGCATGGCGCGCTGCCTGCCGCGTCCGGGGCGCTGGATGCTGCATCTGCGCACGCTGCTGGGGCTGCTGATGCTGCTGGCAACGCTGTGGCTGGTGACGCTGCTGATTCCCCACTGGGGCAGCACCGTCGCCATTCTGCTGGCGGCCATCCTTATGCTGGCGCTGACGGGCTGGCTAATCGCACGCCGCGCGCTGCCGCAGGCAGGTCTGGTGTTCATTACCGTGACGCTGGCGGGCGCGCTGTTACTGCTGACGCGTCTCTCACCGGAAGAAGAATCGCTGGTGTGGCAACCGCTGACCGAAGCCGCCATCAATCAGGCGCTGGAGCAGGATAAGCGCGTCTTTGTCGATGTCACCGCTGACTGGTGCATCACCTGCAAAGTGAATAAATCGCGGGTGCTGAATCAGCCTGACGTGCGTGCCGCCCTCGGCGCAGAGGATGTGGTGCTGCTGCGCGGTGACTGGACTCAACCGGATCCGGCCATCGGCGAGTTCCTGCGCCGCCGCGATCGCGTAGCGATCCCCTTTAACCAGATTTATGGCCCGGCACTGCCGCACGGCCAGATTTTATCGCCGTTATTAAGTCGTGATGCGGTGATTTCAACACTCTCTGAGGCAAAAAAATGATGAAAAAATCCCTGTTACTTTCGCTGATGTTTCTGGCGGCACCCGCCCTGGCCGCCGCGCCATTTACCCCCGAGCAGGAGGCGCGCATCAAACAGCTGATTCGCGAAACCCTGGTGCAAAATCCGGCGATTCTGGCAGAAGCCGCCGACGCATTTGATAAAGAAGCCGCGCGCCAGCAGCAAAACGTGGTTGCGCAGATGGTAGAGAAAAACCGCGCGGCGCTGTTTAACGATGCCGGCTCACCGCGCATCGGTGCCAAAAAACCGGCACTGACGCTGGTCTATTTCACCGACTACAACTGCGTCTTTTGCAAAAAGTTTGAGGCGGATATCGAAAAACTGCTGCACAACTATCCGCAGGTGGCCGTGGTGCTGAAGCCGCTGCCGTACCGCGCTGAAAGTTCGCTCAGTTCGGCGCGTCTGGCGCTGACGGTGTGGGAGCAGCAGCCGAATAACTTTCTTAAGCTGCATGAACGGCTGATGGCAAAGAAAGGCAACCATGATGAAGCCAGCATCGCCGCCGCGCTGGACAAAAGTGGCATCAGCTTATCGGCGCCGAGCACCGCCAGCCTCGACACCATTAACCTCAACCTGACGCTGGCGCAGCAGCTGGGTGTGCAGGGTACGCCCGCCACGCTGGTGGGCAATCAGCTGATCAGCGGGGCAGTGCCTTATGCACAGCTGGAAGCCGCGGTGAAAGGTGCGCTGCAGGCTCAGCCATGAGCCGGGTAACGCGCTGGCTGCGTGAAGGCGTGCTGTTGGTGCTGATGGCAGCGGCGCTGCTGCTGGCCATGGACTGGCTGCGTGCACCGCAGCTGCCCGCGGATGTGGCCCGCCAGCCGCTCAGCGCGCTGCAGGGCGAGGTGAACCTGGCGACGCTGAGCCAGCAGCGGCCGGTGCTGGTTTACGTCTGGGCCAGCTGGTGTGGCGTGTGCAAACTCACCACACCGACGGTGGCCGCGCTCAGTCAGCACGGCACGCAGGTGGTCAGTGTGGCTCTGCGATCCGGCAGCGATGCGCGCGTTGCCACCTGGCTGGATAAAAAAGGAGTACGGGGATTCGCCGTCAATGATGAAAGCGGGGCGCTGGGACAGCGCTGGCAAATCAGCGCCACGCCGACGTTCATCGTGCTGCATCAGGGCAAGGTGGTCAGCACCAGCAGCGGCTGGACCAGCAGCTGGGGGCTGAAGCTGCGCCTGTGGTGGGCGGCACGCGCTGCCTGATTAATCATTAACGGTTAACCGACCGCGATAAATAACCGTAGCGTGAATAACCTTGCGCTGCGGTTATTTTTTTGCTCATTAAAAATCCGCATTCAATATTTCAATGCATTGAAATCAAATGAGTAATAAATAAAGCGATAAATGAATGACTCTGGATTATTTGCAATTGCCATCATCATGGCACATATATGTTAAATCACTTTTTTATTTATTCATTTAATAACGGCGCGCTCGCGCCATTTTATTTTTGGGGGAGAACAATGCGAATTCATCACCTCAACTGTGGCTGCATGTGCCCGCTCGGTGGCGCGTTATTCGATGGTTTCAGCAAAGGTCCGTTTGCTGAACTGGTGTGCCACTGCTTATTGCTGGAAACTGACCGTCACGGTTTAATCCTCGTGGATACCGGTCTGGGCACGCAGGATATGCACCATCCTGACCGCCGCCTGTCGGGCTTTTTTCGCGCGCTGAATAATATTCGCTATAACGAGCAGCTCAGCGCGCTGGCACAGATTCAGCTGCTGGGTTTTCGCCCGGAAGATGTGCGCCACATTATTCTGACCCACCTCGATTTTGACCACGCCGGCGGCATCAGTGATTTTCCGGCCGCCCGCATTCATCTGCTGCAGCGTGAGCTGGATACCGTAACCCAGGCGGGCGATAGCAGCTGGCTGGCGCGTCAGCGGTTTCGCCCGCAGCAGTGGACTGCGCACGATGGCTGGCGCGGTTACGCCAGCGGCGGCGAGCGCTGGTATGGCTTTGATGCGGTGAAGGCGGTCGACGATCTCAGCGATGAAATTCTGCTGGTGCCGCTGCCGGGACATACGCTGGGCCATGCGGGCGTGGCGATTCGTCACCAGGGCGGCTGGCTGCTGCATGGCGGCGACGCCTGGTTTTATCGCGGTGAAATATACCACAGCCAGCGCCACTGTACGCCGGGCCTGCGCGCCTATCAGCGCCTGATGTGCAGTGACCGCGCCGCCTGGCACAGCAATCAGCAGCGGCTGCGTGAGCTGTCACTGCAGCACGCGCAAGAGGTGCAACTGTTCTGCAGCCACGACGCGCAGGAACTGAACCAGTTCCGTCGGCACGGTTAACTTTTTGTGCGGGCTGTGCGCATGACTCTTTATCTTTACTAATATTTCTCAGGCGTGCGAAGCGATGCCTGGCCGGATCGCTCTCGCCTGGAAAAACTGTGATAGGGAGAGTGCGATGTACCATACCTCGGGACGCTCGGTTGTTGGCGTGACGCTGTTTACCCTGCTTGAGCCGTTGCCGCTGGGCTTTTTCTTTGCTGCCTGGCTGTTTGATATTATCTATCTGCAAACCTTCATCGTCATGTGGACCAAAGCCGCCAGCTGGCTGATCGCCATCGGGCTGGTGCTGGCAATTGTGCCGCGACTAATCAGCCTGATTCATTTATTCCGTGGCGCACCTGCCGCAGAGAAGACCCATTTCTGGCTGTCGCTGCTGGCGATCGTGCTGGCCATCGTCAACGCATTCATTCACAGCCGCGATGCCTATGCGGTGGTGCCGATGGGCGTGACGCTCTCCACCCTGGTGGTGGTGGTGTTGCTGATAGCGAATCTGCAGCTGGCGCTGCGCGAGCGTCGTTTACAGGGAGGTCGCCCATGAAATTTCGTGTAATGAGTGCGCTGGGGATTGCAGTACTGCTGAGCGCCTGCGACAGCGGATCGGACCTCGATCCGCAACGGCAAATCGGCCCTGATCCGCAGCTGCCGCAGGCCAAAAACTTCTTTATGCCGCCGATGCAGGTGCCGGAAGGCACCGCATGGAAACAGGGCGAGACACCAAAAGTGGCCGACGGCCTGAAGATCGAGAAAATCCCGGCCAGCCTGATGCACCCGCGTCAGCTGTATGTGCTGCCTAATGGCGACGTTCTGGTGGCAGAAGCCAACGGGGTGAAAAACCCGGTCACGGCACCGAAAGAATTGATCATGAGCCTGGTGCAGAAATCTTCCGGCAAAGGTGGCCCGGGCGGCAACCGCATCACGCTGCTACGCAACGTTAACGGCAAGTGGGAACAGCACCGGTTTATCGAAAACCTCAATGCGCCGTTTGGCATGCAGCTGATTGGCAATACGCTGTATGTGGCTAACGCCGACAGCCTGGTGAAATTCCCTTACCAGACCGGCGAAACCGAAATCCGTACGCCGCCGGAAGAGGTGACGTCACTGCCGGGCGGTGAGCTGAATCACCACTGGACCAAAGCGCTGCTCGCCAGTCCGGACGGCAGCAAACTGTACGTCGGTGTCGGCTCCAACAGTAATATCACCGAGAACGGCATCGGCGCAGAGTATGGCCGCGCGGCGGTGTGGGAAGTGGACGCCGCAACCGGTGCCAGCCGCATTTATGCCAGCGGCATCCGCAATCCTACCGGTCTGCAGTGGGAGCCGCAAAGCGGCAAGCTGTGGGCCATCGCCAACGAGCGTGACGAAATCGGGTCGGATCTGGTGCCGGATTACCTGACCTCCGTGCAGGACAAAGGTTTCTACGGCTGGCCGTACAGCTACTTTGGTCAGCACGTCGACGAGCGCGCGCAGCCGCAGCGGCCGGATCTGGTGGCGAAAGCCATCAAGCCGGACTATGCGCTGAGCTCACACGTGGCACCGCTCGGCCTGCTGTTCTATGGCGCGGATAATATGCCGCAGTACCGCGGCGGCGCGTTCATCAGTGAACACGGCAGCTGGAACCGCACCCCGCTCAACGGCTATAAAGTGATTTGGGTGAAATTTGAAAATGGCAAACCGGTCGGGCAACCGCAGACGGTGGTGTCAGGATTCCTCACCGACGATCAGAAGCAGGTACGCGGTTTGCCGGTAGGACTGGCGACGGATAATCAGGGCGGGGTGTTGATTGCCGACGATGCCGGCAACGCGATCTGGCGTATCAGCGCCGCACAGTAGGGTCATCGCAGGCAATAAAAAAGGATTTGGCCAGGTCGCCAAATCCTTTTTTTATGTTCGTCACCCGGCTGGTAACCGCGCTCGGAACGGGGTGCTCAGCACTCCTCACAAAAGGAATGATAAAATGTGCAGCGAAAGATTTCAAGTTTCGCTAAAATACTGTATGGTTATACAGGTGTTGAGCGCGGCGGATGCTTATTGTTTTCTGATGACTCCAGGGGCGCGGATAGTCAAACCCCGGCAGGTTTCAGGTGGTGCTGGCCTGTGGCTTTCACAATGAGTGCCGCTCAGCGCTCCTCACAGATGTGCTTAGGCGGTCGGCGGGTAGAGTCAGGGCCCCGAAAGCTGAACAGCGCGCTCCTGTCAGAGGAGAAGGAAAGTGATGGAACTTGTTCGATTACTCCTGGACCTGGTCCGGGTGATCCTGCAAATCATCGTTGCCCTTTTGCAACTGACCGGTCAGGCGCACTGACCGGAACTTGAAACAAGGCGGAGCTCACCCCTCCGCCTTTTTTCGTACGCCCGCGTCACGCGCCGGGCCGGCTTTGCTGTTGCATCGCCTGTCTGAGCGCCGCAACAAACACGCTGACGCGCGCCGGCAGGTGGCGCGTGGTGGGAAACAGCGCCCACACGCCCAGCATCTGCGGCTGCGCGTCCTCCAGTTCCAGCGCCACCAGTTCGCCGGATGCCAGCTCTTCCCGCACATCCCACTCAGAAAGCTGCGCGATGCCGCTGCCGGCCACGCACAGCGCACGCACCCCTTCGACATTGCTGCCGCTGAAGCGTCCGTCAACGCTCAGGCTGGAGAGATGACCGTCCACCATAAAACTCCACTGCACCACATTCGACAGGCGCAGACAGTGGTGTTGATGCAGATCCGCCAGATGACGCGGCGTGCCGAAGCGTTGCAGATAGCCCGGAGCCGCACACAGCCGGCGCGGGTTGTCGGCCAGACGGTGTGCCACCAGGCGGGAATCGCGCAGCGGGGCAATGCGAATCGCGACATCAAAGCCCAGCCCGACAATGTCCGTGACATCGTCGCTGAGCTGAAACTCAACGCGCAGCCCGGGGTTTTGCTCCATCAGTGACGGCAGCAGTGGAATGATGGTGCGGCGGCCAAACCCCGTAGGCGCGGTGATGCGTAGCTGGCCGGTGGCCCCCTGTTTATCGGGCGCGAACAGGTTGCGTGCGCTCTGTTCGGTCTCGGCCAGCGTTCTGGCATAGGGAAGAAACTCTTCGCCTTCATCGGTAAGGGCAATGGCGCGCGTGGTGCGATGCAGCAGCCGTACGCCGAGATCCTCCTCCAGTGAGGCCAGCCGGCGCGACACGGTCATAGTAGTGGTGCCGAGCCGCCGCGCCGCCTGCGTCAGGCTGCGGGTTTGCGACACCATCAGAAAAACATCAATATCCCGGGAGTTCATTGTAACGGTTTCCGTTAAGCAGACGTATCATAATCGGTCATTTTTGCCACAATGGCGACTCACTATAATGGCTCCTGATGATAATTTATTTCAGAGCGCCAAATGTCCGACAAACACCTGTTTCAGAGCAGTACGCTTAACCACCTCGATTTAACCAATCGCCTGATGGTGGCACCGATGACGCGCATCTCCGCCAGTGTGGATGGAGTCCCGGGCGAGCGTATGCAGCAGTACTACACGCGTTTCGCCCGCGGTGGCTTTGGCGCAGTAATCACCGAAGGTCTCTACATCGATGAAGCCTGGTCACAGACTTACGCTTTTCAGGCCGGGCTGGTCAATCGCCAGCAGATCGCCGGCTGGCGGGCCATCACCAACAGCGTGCACCAGCACGGCAGCAAAATCATTGCACAGCTGATGCACGCCGGTGCGATATCGCAGGGCAATATTTACCGGCGCGATACGCTGGCGCCTTCGGCGATCCCGCCACGTGGCGAACAACTGCGGTTTTATCATGGTCACGGCGCTTATCCGTTGCCGCGCGCCATGAGTGATGCGCAAATTGAGCAGGTGATTGACGCCTTTGCTGACAGCGCGGCGCGCGCCATTGAGGCAGCCGGTTTTGACGGCATTGAAATTCACGCGGCCAACGGTTATCTGCTCGATCAGTTCTTTACCGATTACACCAACCAGCGCAGCGACCGCTGGGGCGGCGATATTATCGCAAGACTGACGCTGACGCGGGAGGTGATTGCCGCGGTGCGACAGCGCATCGGTGCCAACGTCACGCTGGGCGTGCGGATTTCTCAGGGGAAAGTGAATGATTTTACGCATAAATGGCAGGAGGGCGCTGCCGGAGCGCGCCAGGTGTTTGCGCTGCTGGCTGACTCAGGTATCGATTATCTGCACCTGACCGAGCACGATGCGTTGCAGCCGGCGTTTGCGGACGCGACGGAGTCGCTGCTACAGCTGGCGCGCCAGGCTGCGCCACAGTTGCCGGTGGTGATCAACGGATCGCTGTCAGATGCCGAACGCGCCGGCATGGCGTTGTATCAGGGCGCAGATTATGTGGCGCTGGGCAAAAGCGCGCTGGCCAATCCGGACTGGCCACAGCGCGTTCGCCACGGCCAGCCGCTGCGCGCCTTCGATCAAAACCTGCTGGCACCGTCCGCGGATGTTAAAAACAGCGAGCTGGTATAACCGCCGTTTTCGGTTGCCATCCATAGCGACCCTGCCACAACGGTGAAAAACGCATGCCCGCGCACCAGCAACAATGGTGTGGGGTTTTGTCGGGTGGGTATTGCTGCGCATCAGCAGCAATAGTGTGTAATTTTGTAGGGTGCGCATTGATGCGCACCTGGATAAACCCAACACTACCCAGCCCGCTTAACGTTTAAACGCCCAGCTCAGCTTACCGTTATCGGCGCTTAACTTGTTCAGCGCCTTCTGGTTCACCGCGTCTCTGGCACCGAGCGCCTGCGCCGTCAGCGGACCGCTATCACTCTGCGCAATCACCGTATCCTTCGGCACGCTCACCATCTTCTCCGCCACCTTTTTCACCGCTGCGGCGTAGCCGTCGCGGTCACGCAGGTTGAACGCTTTCAGCGGCAGTTCCCGGCTCAGCCACTGTCCCCAGAAGAATTCCAGGAACGGCGGCGGGTTGTCTGGCTTATCGAAGCCGATATCGCGCACAAAGTAGATCAGCGAACGATACTCATCATCCTGCATATGCTGGCGACCCAGCTCCTGCGGCAGCGCTTCAGGGGCGATTTTACCGTTTGGCGTCTCCAGCCACACCAGATGTGCCGCCGCCATTTTCTGCCAGAAAGCAGCCTGGCTTTTCAGCGGGCGGAAATCATCGGTAATGCGCACCTGCACCGGCGTTGACAGGCCGGCCATGTCAGCAAAGTTGCTGAACGTGTGGTGGCCATCAGTCAGGTACAGTTGATTATCCGGGCCGATCACCGCGGTTTTCATCGGGCCGGGTTCGCTGCCGACCGGCGCCTTACAGCTGAAACTGGCCGGATCGCGCAGGGTGGAGCGCGGCGTGAAACTTTTCACCCCTTTTTGTCCCATGCTTTCGCAATAGTCATCGAACAGCTTTTCCGGATCGGCCTGATAACGATGCTGCTTGTAATCCAGCTGGCGATAACCAATGGCGGCCTGAGTGGGATGCAGCTGCGCCAGTTCGACCTGCACAATTTCTCCGGCTTTGATGTCGGGCGGCAGGGCGGCAAAGGCGGGGGCGGTACTGAATAGCAAGGCTAATAACGGCAGGGACGCTTTCATTCCATTTTCTCCTGAAGATCTCCCGGTGGAGCAACACGATAGCATTCCTGTCATCTTCCCGCTCTAGTGTTGTGGCTCGCGGTTGCGTTGAGGCAACCACTTATCCAGACATCTGACCACAACGGAGCACCTGCTTTATGATTTCTGCCACACAGCATCCCGCTAAACTGCAACACACCGCGATCGATCCCAGCGTCCGTCTGCGCGACACGCAGATTGGCCAGCAGTGTGAAATTCTGGCGCACAGTTATCTGGAATACAGCGAACTGGGTAATTTTTCCTACCTTGGGGAACACTGCTGCGTGGCGGATGCGCAGATTGGCCGCTTCACGGCCATCGCCAATCAGGTGCGTATCGGGGCACCGAATCATCCGATGGATCGCGCCTCACAGCATCGCTTCACCTACTGCCCGGAGTATTACGACAGCCGCGCGCAGCGCGATGCCGGTTTCTTCACCGGACGCCGCGCCGATCGGGTGATCATTGGTCACGATGTGTGGATCGGTCACGGCGTGATTGTCCTGCCTGGCGTGACGGTCGGTAACGGCGCCGTGCTGGCGGCCGGGGCGGTGGTGAGTAAAGATGTGCCGCCTTACACCATCGTCGGAGGTGTGCCGGCGAAACCGATTCGCGCCCGTTTCAGTGCCGACATCGCGGCGCAGCTGCAGGCGATTGCCTGGTGGAACTGGCCGCTGGAGAAGCTGATGGCACACCTGGCGGATTTTCAGTCGCCGGATATCGCCGCCTTCTGCCAGCGGCACGGGCGATAACGCTTACACAGCCTGCTGCGCGGCGGCTGGCGGCGCATCGGGTTGCAGGCGTTTCTCCGGCTGCAGCAGCGTCATGGCCAGCATGCTGCCAAAGGCGATACAGGCGGTGACGGTAAACATGGCGTTATAACCGTAGTACTGCGCCAGCCAGCCGCACAGCATCGGTGAAATGATCGACGCGAGGTTGGCGATGGCCAGCGTCATGCCGCTGAAGGTACCAACCGATGCCTTTGGCGTCACGTCAATCACGACCGACCAGTAGACGTTATTCACCAGCGCATTGAGCGCGTTGCCAAGCGTCATCAGCGCGATAATGCCGGCAGCAGATCCGACCCAGGGAAAAGCCATAAAGCAGCAGGCGGTGGCGCACAGCGTCACGGCGGCAAACAGGTTGCGCGCCAGCCGCAGATTGTTAAAGCGTGCCAGCAGGCGATCGGCGATGCGTCCGCCCAGCAGCACCGTCAGGCAGGCACCGCTCCACGGGATCATCGCCACATACCACAGCGAGTGCAGGTCATAGTGGAAATTATCCTGCAGATATTTCGGCAGCCAGGTCACCAGGGTAAAGGTGATGTAGAGGAAACTGAAATAGCCCAGCGCGTTGCACACCAGCGTGCGGCTGGTGAAGAAGCGCCACCACGGCAGCGCGCCTTCGTCCTGCGGCTGCTGGCGTTGCCCGGCAATGATCAGCTGACGCTCGACGGCATTGGCACGCGGATGCTGCTGTGGCGTATCAGTAAAGTGGCGGGCAAACAGCAGCATCGCCAGCAGTGAAAACGCGCCGAGCAGCATAAACATCATGCGCCAGTCGTTGGTGAGCAGCAGCAGTCCGACGGCAATCGGTGCGGTCAGCAGCGAGCCCACCTGGGTGCTCAGCAGGCCAATTCCCAGCGCGAAACCGCGTTCGTTATCCGGCGCCCAGTGGGCGATGGTTTTGTTCATCAACGCGTAGGCCGGCCCTTCGCTGAAGCCAAACAGCACGCGCAGTGCAGCAAACCCCATGATCGCCGAGCCGCCAAACAGCGCCATACCCAGCTCTCCGGCCCAGGCGGTGGCGATCTCCAGCAGCGACCACAGAATGCCAGCCATCAGCCAGACCTTTTTGGTGCCCAGCCGATCGGCAAGGAAGCCGCCGCACAGCGACCCGAACAGATAGCCAAAGCCAAAGTAGCCCAGCACGGCACCGAGCTGCACTTTACTGAAGTGAAATTCCTGCGAGATGGCGTTGGCGGCGAACGACAGCGCACCGCGGTCGATGTAGTTAATCAGTGCGATGAGAAACAGCAGCGAGAAAATGGTGTAGCGGGTTGAGGACGCTTTCATCATGCGACTCCTGAAAATGAACACAGGAATCATTAAGCAAAGGTAATGCCAGATTGCTAAGGCTGCTAACTAATTAGTGTCCGCTATGCCATAGTGCCCGCGCCGCCGCAGTGGGAACCATCGCGCTGGCTAATAAATAGTCGCTATCTGAGTGTGCTGCACCAAACCGATCGCCGGCACGATCGGTTACGGTGCGCTGCATCACACTGTCGGCTGCGTGACCACCGCGGCACTGCGCAGTGGCTCCTGACCTAAACCGACGTGCAGCAGAATCTGGCTGCGGTAATGCGCATCCGCTTCCTGCTGTTCGTCACTCTGTAATAAACCGACCTCATTCACATTTTTCCCCGCGACCTGCACCTTAGTGCGTGCCGCGCTGCGCATCCACTCATACTCAATATCGATATGGCCGGTATCAATGCAGCGAATGCCGTGCTGACTGAGGTCGTAAGCCAGCACGGTTGCCGTCGGGCCAAGGGAGATCAATACCATGTCGAACTCGCGCGCGTGCGCCAGCACATTACTGTATAGCTCGTTATAAACCGAAAACGCGTTACGGTTGAGGGTGGTAATGCGCCGGATCTGCCGTGCGCCATCCAGCAGATCGTTACCGAGACCAAGGCGCGTGCCGCTACCCTCAACAATCAGAATTTTTTTATCATGAAACAGCTGTTTAAATTTGGCAAAAATACGTGCCGCCGGCTGTTTATCTTTATAATCATGATAAGGTCGCGTTACCGACGTATTACCATAGCGATAGCCTTTCTTTAATAAATGCTCATAGTGGCGAAAGAAAAACGCTTTATGAAAAAACCAGAAAAGCGCTGAGCCAAAACGCATATTCCCGGTGCCGCGAAAGGCATCAGGCATACACAACAGACAGCGATTATCGCTCTGCGTGCCACGGCGCATGATCTCTTTCAGGCGAATGGAGAGGCGTTCATCAAAAGACTGAAAGCCAATATTCTTAAATAGCGTCATTTCCAGTTCCCCATCCCCATAGCGGCACACAGAGAGCCGGTCATTGCTGAGCAGCAGGTCGATGGTCTGTTCTGCTGACAGGACCTGATATTGCCGGGCGTGCGCATTGGCCACGGGAAATTTAATGGCAGCATGTGTGAGTTTAAATGGAAAACGTAATTTGCGATAAAAAGCGTCTGCGCTGATCATAATAACCTTCTTTTTATAAGCGGCTTTGCCGCAGAGCAGTCAGATAATATATATCACCGATTAATTTGGCAGACAGGCTAAGGAAACTCTCAAAATAATAAATACGCTATTTCATTTATCAATGTCACCGCGCCGGAAAGACGCTATTTTTAGGGCAAAGCGCAGCGTTGCCTGCTTTTTTACCATCAGGTTCTGACATGACCAGGACAAATCGCATTTGTACGCCACTAATCAATTAAATAATTTCACCAGAAATACATGCGCCGACAAATTGCAGGCTGCCCGGCAGCACGCCTGTCGCGCCTTTAGTCATATCGCCCGCTGCGTTATCAAAAAATGCGGATTTTCCTGATGATTGATTAATTTCCTCCAACAAAATTGAAACGTGATTTCACTCACACTACGAGCGAAGCGGGGCGCAGCATGAAGGAGCAGAGCTACATTGATAAGCGGCACTAACGACACGCCGCCAGGCAGATTTTTAACTAACGGTTACGTAAGTTAAGATTTTGTTGAGTTTATGTGTCTTTAGTTTGGGGTGGTTAATAATGATGAGCGTTGAGGGATTCGCATGATAAACAAACTGACCAGTCTCGTGCTGGCGATTCTGGGTGTTGCGCTGCTCTATATGGGCGGCAAGCTGCTGATGATGGGCGGCAGCGCATTTTACGCATTGATGGCGGTGGGATTACTGATCACCGCCATTTTACTGTTCCGCAATCAGCGCAGCGCGCTGAGCCTGTATGCGGTGCTGATGTGGATCACGCTGGCATGGATGATCTGGGAAGTCGGCTTCGACAAGTGGCAGTGGATCCCGCGCGGCGATCTGTTTGGCGTAATCGGCCTGTGGCTGGCGATGCCGTGGGTGGTCAAACCGCTGTATCAGGGACAGCGTCGCTTCCACGGCCTGCTCGGCAGCACGGTGGCCATCATGATTGTACTGGTGATTGGATTGTGCTTTTACGATCCGCTGCCGCAGGCCGGCACCATCACCAATGCGCGTGAACAAAACAGCGAGCAGGGCGCGAGCGCTGACTGGACCGCCTACGGCGGCACCGCCGACGGCCTGCGTTTCTCCGCCCTGAATCAGATCACCAAAGAGAACGTGCGCAATCTCGAAGTGGCCTGGACCTATCACACCGGCGATCTGCGTCAGGATAACGATGCCACGGAATACACCTTCGAAGCCACGCCGCTGAAAGCCAACGGCATGCTCTATTTCTGTACGCCGCACAATGAGGTCCACGCGCTCGATCCGCAGAGTGGTGCGGTGAAGTGGAAATACACGCCGGCGAAAGATCGTTCTTATCTGCAGCAGCATCAGACCTGCCGTGGCGTCAGCTATTACGCGGGCGCACCGGCTGCCGCACAGGACACGGCGGCGACGCCGGCGATGTGCCGCAAGCGCATCTTTAACGCCACCACTGACGCCCGGCTGATTGCGCTGGATGCCGACAGCGGCAAACCGTGCGCCGATTTTGGCAACAACGGAGTGGTGGATCTGCATGCCAATATGGGTGAGGTTCGTCCACACGCGTTGATGCAGACCGCCGCGCCGCTGGTCGCGGGCAATCTGGTGATTGTCGGCGGCTCGGTTATGGATAACGGCTTCAACAGCGGTAACCCCTCTGGCGTAATTCGCGCCTATGATGTGCAAAGTGGTCGTCTGGTGTGGAACTTTGATCCGGGTAATCCGCAAAATACCGCGCCGATAGCTGCTGGCCAGACCTATCCGCAGGATACGCCGGTGGCCTGGGGTACGTTGAGCGCCGACCTGAAAAACGGCCTGGTGTATGTGCCGTTTGGCAACGCCTCGCCGGATGAACTGGGCATCGAGCGCGATGCCAATAGCAATACAGAGAAATTCCGTGATGCGTTAGTGGCGCTCGATCTGCAGACCGGTGCATTCAAATGGCGCTATCAGAGCTCCCATCACGATCTGTGGGACCGCGATAACCCGTCACAGCCGTCGCTGGTCGATATCGATTATCAGGGCCAGAAACAGCCGGTGGTGATCCTGCCGACCAAAACCGGCAACCTGTTTGTGCTCAATCGCCTGACCGGCCAGCCGGTTTATCCGGTTAACGACGTGAAGGTTTCGACGGAAGGCGGCGTGCCGGGCGAGAAATTCGCCGCCACCCAGCCGGTATCCAGTCTGAACTTTATTCCGCAGCCGCTGACTGAGAAGTCAATGTGGGGCATCACGCCGTTTGATCAAATGGCCTGCCGTATGGATTTCCGCAGCCTGCGCTATGACGGCAATCCGTGGACGCCAGCCACAGAAGGCGGCTCGCTAGTGTTCCCGGGCAATATCGGGGTGTTTAACTGGGGATCGGTGGCGGTTGATCCGCAACGTCAGATGCTGATTGCCGCACCGGTGCGCCTCGCCTACAAATACAACCTGATCAAGCGTACGCCCGCCACGGCGACGGAGCGCCTGTTCACCAAAGATGGCCAGCCTTACTGGAACGAAAACTTCCACGGTGATTACGCCATCCACATCCAGCAGCTGGCCTCCGGTCTCGGCATTCCGTGCATTGCACCGCCGTGGGGCCGCATGGTCGGCGTAGATTTGAAAACCGGCAAAACCGAATGGCTGCGTCGCGTTGGCACCACGAAAAACCTGAAAACCAGCTTCCTGCCGGGCCGCTTCCCGATTGGCTTCCCGATGGGCATGGTGGCGCACGGCGGGCCACTGCTGACGGCCGGCGATCTGGTGTTCCACGGTGCGACCGCAGATAACTTCATTCGCGCCTATGACAGCACCACCGGCGAACTGCTGTGGCAGCAGGAGCTTAGCGCCGGCGCGCAGGCGACACCATCCACTTACATGGGCAGCGACGGTAAGCAGTACGTGGTGATTGCCGCAGGCGGTCACGGTTCGCTCGGCACCAAAGCCGGCGACAGCGTGGTGGCGTTCCGTCTGAAATAATCCTGTCGATGCAAAAAAGGCGCCCGCGGGCGCCTTTTTTATATTTATAAATCAGCTCATTAACGCTTGGCGCGCTCGGTTTGTACCCGCTGGGCAATGCGATCGCCAATCGTCTGGTCGATGTTGCGCCAGTACTCAAACGCGCGCGACAGCACCGGCTCCTCCACGCCGTTGAGCAGATGACCGCTGACGTTATTCACCAGACGATCACGTGCCGCCTCATCCAGCACTTTATTGACCAGCGTATTGGCCTGGCCAAAGTCATCATCATCCTGACGCAGCGTGTAGGGCGCGCGCACCATGTTGCCGTGCGCTTCCCAGGTGGAATCCGTCGGGTAGCGCTCGCCGTCCGCCGCCGGACCGCCTTTTGAGTTCGGCGCGTAGACCGGATCGCTAACCGGATTGATGCGCATCGCGCCATCCTTGCTGTAGCTGTGCACCGGTGCCTGCGGGGCGTTGACCGGAATCTGCTTGTAGTTAACGCCAAGACGGGCGCGGTGGGCATCGGCATAGGCAAACACCCGGCCAATCAGCATCTTATCCGGGCTCAGGCCGATGCCGGGCACCAGGTTGTTTGGTTCAAACGCCGCCTGTTCAATCTGCGCGTGGTTGTCGGTCGGATTGCGGTTGAGCATCAGTTTGCCGACTTTAATCAGCGGATAATCGCTGTGTGGCCAGACCTTAGTCAGATCAAACGGGTTGAAGCGGTAGGTTTCCGCCTCGGCGAACGGCATGATCTGCATGTATAGCGTCCAGCTGGGGAAATCACCATTTTTGATGGCGGTAAACAGATCGCGCGTATGGTAATCGCCGTCCTGGCCGGCCAGCAGATCGGCGTTATCCTGCGTCAGGAACTCCACACCCTGATCGGTTTTGAAGTGGTATTTAACCCAAAATTTCTCCCCGGCGGCGTTAACCCACATATAGGTGTGACTGGAGTAACCGTTCATGTGGCGCCAGCTTTTCGGAATGCCGCGGTCGCCCATCAGCCAGGTCACCTGGTGCGCCGACTCTGGCGACAGCGTCCAGAAATCCCACTGCATATCGTTATCACGCAGATTGTTGTCGGCACGGCGCTTCTGCGAGCGGATAAAGTGCTGGAACTTCATCGGGTCACGGATAAAGAACACCGGCGTGTTATTGCCCACCATGTCGTAGTTGCCTTCGCTGGTGTAAAACTTGATCGCGAAGCCGCGCGGATCGCGCCAGGTGTCCGGGCTGCCACGCTCGCCGGCCACGGTGGAGAAACGCATTACCACATCAGTTTTGGTGCCGGGCTGAAAAACCGCCGCTTTGGTGTAACGGCTGACATCTTCTGTCACCTGAAAATAGCCAAACGCACCGCTGCCTTTGGCGTGCGGTTGACGCTCTGGAATACGTTCGCGGTTGAAGTTAGCCATCTGCTCAATCAGGTAGTGATCGTGCAGCATCAGCGGGCCGTCAGGACCGACGGACAAAGAGTGTTCGTCGCTGGCTACCGGAATGCCAGCATCCGTGGTGGTCGGCTTGCGATCGTCATTGCTCATAATATCTCCAGCTTTTGTAAGGATAATCCAACCACTAAGCGTAGCAGCGAGGCGCAGGCTTGCCCGAATAATTGCGCCGTCTCATCTGGTTGCCGCATTAAGCGATGCGGCACAGCTCGCAAATTTGCTTTTTATTTCTGCTGCTGGCTAAGCAGATTTTCCGGGCCGGAAAAAGCGCCATTCTGCGAATGGGATCGGAAAAGAAAAATTAATTCACCCGTCTTTTAAGACAGGTCGCAAAGGATTTTCCCGTTTAAGTAAAAAAAGACCTTGAATTAATCAATCATTTTATAAGTTCATGTAAAATATCACTTTTTAATTTAATGATATTGATCAAAAAGAACCGCAATCCGCTTATTTATGCTCTCGCTGCGTCAAAGGCAATCCCGTTGTAATTAATGAATGGACATAATAAGAGAGATAAATATGGTGATGCATAAGGCTAAAACCGCGCGCCTGGCGCTGGCTATCGCGGGGATGATGGTGGGTGGCAGTGCAGCGGCACAGTCATTAACGCTGGAGCAGCGTCTGGCCCAGCTGGAAGAGAAAATCGCGCGCGATGAGCAGCAGCAAAAGGAGGCGAGCGCCGGAACAACCAACACGTTCCGCTTTTCCGGGTACGCCCGTTCCGGCCTGCTGGTTAATGATAAAGGGCGCGGCGGACGTGCCGGACCTGCTATTTCGCCTGCCAGTTCGATCGGCGGCGATGCGCATATTGGCCGGTTAGGTAATGAAAAAGATCACTACATCGAGCTGGGCTTTCATAACCAAACCCGGTTCAGTAATGGTTCGTGGGCCAATTTCAAAGCGCTGCTGGCAGATGGCTCATCCAGTCCGGACCCGTGGGTGCAGAATAACGACAATAATCTGAATATCCGCCAGGTGTATGTCGAAATGGGGGATCTGCCCAGCTTTGGGGGCGCCGCGCAACATGCCTCGCTGTGGGCGGGCAAACGCTTTGACGGCGACAATTTTGATCTGCACTTCACCGATACCGATATCGTCTTTCTTGGCGGCACCGGCGGCGGCATCAGCAACCTGCAATGGAACGAGCAATGGCGCAGCGATTTCTCCATTTATGGCCGCAGTTTTGGCGACCTGGGCAGCAGCCGCTACGACGATAACAACGTGCAAAACCTGCTGCTGACCTCGAACCAGTTTTACGGTAACTGGCAGTGGATGCTGACCGGCATGAGCGCAAACGGCAACGACGAGCTGAAAGGGCGCGCATCGACCACCGGCAGCTATGCGCTGCGCAGTGACGATACGGCAAAGCACGGCGTGTTTACCATGCTGGCCTGGCACGATAAAAACCGCTTCTACGGACTGGCACCGGGCAGCAGCACTCACGCCATTCAATGGGGGAAAGGGCTGGGCGCAGAAACCCGGCAGATCGGTGGCGACGGCGACTTAACGCGCAACGCCAGCGCGCTGCGACTGGCCACTTTTGGCGTGATGCCACTGAGCGATCGCTGGTCAGTCGCCCCGTCGCTACTGGCGCAGCACAGCGAGGATCGCTACCGTAAAGGCGATCGCTATGACTGGGCAACCATCAACCTGCGCGCCTCCCAGGCGATTACGGAAAACTTTGCGCTGCAATATGAAGCGTCGTGGCTGTATATGGACCTCAAACCCAATGGCCGCAGCTATCAGGATGGCGGCAGCATCGCGACGTACAACGCGGTGAAGGGCGATGTGTATAAGCTGACCTTTGCGCCAACGTTTAAAGTCGGCAACATCAACGATATGCTGGTGCGGCCGGAGATTCGGCTGTTCGCGACCTGGATGAACTGGTCTAAAGCGCTGGACAACTATGCGCTGAACGATGATTTCGGCAGCGCGGGCTTTACCGCTGGCGGTAGCTGGAACTTTGGCGTACAGGCAGAAGTGTGGTTCTGAGTTCGCCTTTCGCGCTGACCGGCTGAAGGAAGGTTGCACGGTGCGAGGCGTTGAAAAATGCCTCGCACCGCATCCGACGAAGCCTGCCAGCCAGCGGTAAAGCTGCATTCAGTCACCGATTGCGGCTATAGTGCAACGTACTGAACCTGAAGCGATAAGGAATCGTTGTGACCATTGCCTGCCTGCATACCGCCGCCAGTAATATTGCTATTTTTGATGACGCCGCGCAGTCGCTCGGCATTCCGCCTCAGCAAATCAGCCATCTGGTGATGCCACATCTACTGGCAGAAGCAGAACTCAGCGGTGGCATGACGCTGGCCCAGCAGCAGCGTCTGGAGCAGCTGTTACTCAGCCTGACGCCGTGGTTCGACGCGATACTGATTACCTGCTCTACCTTAGGTGCCGCCGCGGACAGCCTGCGCGATCCACAACAGCGCTGTGCGGTTTATCGCACTGACCGTATGCTGGCGGACGAAGTGCATCGCCGTGGCACACCCGCGCTGGTGCTGTGTGCCGCGGAGTCTACGCTGCACAGTACGCGCCAGCTGTTTTGCCCGGAGAGTCTGGCACCTGACCAGCGTCCGCAAGTCAGGCTTATCCCGGATGCCTGGGCCGCATTCAAAGCTGGCCGGCTGGACGACTATTACACGCTGATCGCCGATGCGGTCGCTCAGGGACAGCAGCAGGGCGCGGTTCAGGTGGCGTTAGCGCAGGTGTCGATGGCCGGGGCCGCGTCGCGTTTTCCTGCGCCACAGCGGCCACTTACCAGCCCGCACCTGGCGCTCAGCTTCGTACTGCAGCAGGCTAAAGGCGCGGACGAAGGTCATTCAAAACCACTGATTTAAGCCAACAAAAAGCCCTACTGTTACGCAATTTTGCAGCCTTTATGATGGTCATCAGAACCTGATTTTTGAGGAAGCCACTGATGAACGTGATTAAAGCGCAGCGCGACCAGCTGTTTGAATACGGTCCCTTTACCATTCGCCGGCAGCGGCCGGGAGAACCACTGGGCACGCTGGCGATTGTCGACCAGATGACGCTGAAGCCCGGCGCGGTAGTACCGATGCGCCGCCATCAGGATGATGAGATTTTCAGCTATGTCTGGCGCGGCTCGGTGCAGTACCGGCGTGAGGAGGGAGAGACTCTCGCCCTCAACGGCAAACGTGCACTGCTGGTGAACGCGGGCAGTGGGGTACGTCATGAAGAGTCAGCACCGCTGATTGAAAGCGAAATGCTGCAGGCGTACATCCGCCCGGCATCCGGCGGCGGTGAAGGGCAGGTGCAGAGTGTGTACCGGGCAGAAGGGGCGGCACTTAACCAGTGGACGCTGCTGGCCGGTCCGCAGCACAGCGCGGCACCTTTGACGCTGCGTCAGGCCGTTTACATCTATGACGTCAGGCTGGATCGTGGCGCACAGATCGAGGTGCCGCATTTGCCGGGTTATGCCAGCTGGGTCACGGTGCTGGAGGGCATTGCACGCACCGGGGATGTGCGGCTGCAAAAAGGCGATGCGGTGAGCGATAGCGCTGCCTTGCCGGCTATCCACGGTGAACGCGACGCCCTGCTGGTCGCCTTTCTGGTGCAGCAGGATGCGCCTGCGGTGCTGAGCGGTACGCTAAGCGGCAGTTAAAACACCGGCTATGACACGGCTGGCACGCACCAAAGTGGCCAGTCGTGTCAGCGTGCCGCTGGCGATGTCACGCACTCAGGCGCTGCCGGCTCTGCAACTCAGCGCCCGATGACCCATTATTTCGCGTGTGACACCTGTTCGTAGTAACCGATCTTCTCCACTTTGGCGGTCGAACCGCCACCTTCAAACTCGGATGCCAGCCAGGCGTTAACGATGTTTTTCGCCAGCTCCGGCCCAATTACGCGTGAGCCCATGGTCATGATCTGCGCATTGTTACTTTTGCGCGCGCGCTCGGCGGAGAAGGTGTCATGGCACTGCGCGGCGCGCACGCCTTCCACTTTATTGGCAACAATCGCGACGCCAATGCCGGTGCCACACAGCAAAATGCCGCGCTCAAACTGCTTTTGCTGCACCGCCGTAGCGAGCGCAAACGCCACGTCCGGATACATCGGGCGGTCATTTTGCGCGTCGTTACTGTAATCAGTTACCTGATAATCCTGCTCTTCCAGCAGCTTTTTAATGATGTTTTTCAAATCGATAGCCGCATCATCGGCACCAATAGCGATAGTTTTCATCACGTCTCTCCAGTGATACAGGGTCTGACACCTGCACATATGTTCGTCAGGTGATTAGATGTTCACTGACAGCCTGCCACAAAAACAAACACATGTTCAATACATGTTCATATGATTTAGCGATCGATTGCGCAAAATCTCGTGCCAACCCCTGCCAGTATGATCGCGCAGCGCCGCTCTGCTGCGAAAAATCCTGAAAATGTCGCTGAAATCAAATCTCATGCGCACTGTCACACTTTCGCCAACTGCGCTTGAGGAGTGAGCAAATATCCGTGTAGTGTTCATTTGTTCGCATGACCCTATCCATGTACAAGAAGACCCATTGAGGACTCGAACATGTGTCATTTGCTTCTTACCTCGCATTTTGTCTGTCGCCAGCGCCGGTTTTGCGCCTGGCCAACACCGTCTCACTGCGCACGTTTCGGAGGTGCGTTATGAATCAGTCTGCTGTCAGCGCGGTTGAGCAGACCGCAATCCGCAAAATCTCCTGGCGCCTGGTACCGTTTGTGGCGCTGATGTTCTTTATCAACTTCCTCGATCGCACCGCCATTTCCTTTGCCGGCCCAAACGGCATGACGCAGGACCTCGGCCTCAGTGCGCTGCAGTTTGGTCTCGCCTCCGGCATCTTCTTTATTGGTTACATCCTGCTGGAAGTGCCCAGCAACCTGGCGCTGCATAAGTTCGGCGCGCGGCGCTGGCTGGCGCGCATCATGATCAGCTGGGGCATCGTCTCGCTGCTGTTTACCTGGGTCAGCAGTGTCGAAGGGCTGTACACGCTGCGCCTGCTGCTGGGGATTGCCGAGGCCGGTTTCTTCCCGGGCGCCATCCTTTATCTCAGCCTGTGGGTGCCGGCGCGCCACCGCAGCAAAATTCTCTCGCTGTTCTACCTGGCACAACCGCTGACGGTGGTATTTGGCGCACCGCTGGCTGCCTCGCTGATTGAGCAGCACGGCCTGTTTGGCCTGGAGGGCTGGCGCGTAATGTTTATGGGCGTATCGCTGCCGGCGATCCTCATCGGGATTGTGGCGCTGTTCTGGCTGGTGGACTCGCCGCGTCAGGCGAAGTGGCTGAATGACGACGAGAAAAACTGGTTGATAGCCGAACTGGAAGCGGAACATCAGCACAAGCAGGGACAGCACCCGCACAGCGTGCGTTCGGTGATGGGCAACAGCCGCGTGTGGATGCTGTGCCTGATCTACTTCGGCTTTATTTACGGCCTGTACGCGCTGGCGTTCTTCCTGCCAACCATTATCGCCGGCTTCCAGCAGCAGTTTGGCACCACCTTCAACGTGATGCAGAAAGGGCTGATCACCGGCGTGCCGTACCTGATCGCCGCCGTCGTGATGTTTTTCTGGTCGCGGGATGCCGCGCGGCGTGGCTGTAAAACCTGGCACATCGCGATTCCTGCGGTCGCGGGTGGCGTCAGCGTACCGCTGGCGCTCTACATGGATTCACCGTTTACCACCATCCTGGTGATCGCCGTAACGGCCAGCGCCATCTTCGCCGCATTGCCCAATTTCTGGACGCTGCCAACGCAGTTCCTGACCGGCGCATCGGCAGCGGCGGCGATTGCGCTGATTAACACCCTGGGCAACGTGGCGGGTTTTTCCGCCGGTTACATCACCGGCGCACTGCATGATGCCACTCACAGTTATGTGTTACCGATGTTCGTGGTCGGCGGTTTTATGCTGCTCTCCGCTGTATTGATGCTGTTTCTCAATCGCCGTCGCGCGCAGCCTCTGCCAGCCTCATTTGTACAGGAGCAATAACATGACGTACCTGTTTAACCAGCCATCCGCGTTTGCCGCGGAACTGATCGAAGGCTTTGTGGCCGCCAACGCCGATAAAGTACGCCAGGTGAGCGGTGGTGTGGTGCGCAGCACGCGCAGCCAGCCGGATACCGTGGCGGTGATTGTCGGTGGCGGTTCCGGTCACTATCCCGCCTTTGCCGGATTGGTCGGCCAGGGCCTGGCGCACGGGGCGGCAATGGGCAATCTGTTCGCTTCGCCGTCGGCGCAGCAAATCTATAACGTCGCGCGCGCGGCGCATAACGGCGCGGGTGTGCTGTTGCTGTTTGGAAACTATGCCGGTGACGTGCTGCATTTTGGTCAGGCGTGCGAGCGGCTGCGCGCTGAAGGTATTGCCTGTGAGGTGCTGGCGGTAACGGATGATGTGTCCAGCGCCAGCCACGATGAGCGTATGAAGCGACGCGGCGTCGCCGGCGATCTGTGTGTGTTTAAAGTGGCTGCGGCCGCGGCAGAAGCGGGAGACGATCTGGCTACGGTGCTGAAAAAAGCGCAGCACGCCAACGATCGCACCCGCACCTTCGGCGTGGCATTTTCCGGCTGTACGCTGCCGGGCGCTGCGCATCCGCTGTTTGAGGTAGAGAAAGGGCGCATGGCGCTCGGGCTGGGCATCCACGGTGAGCCGGGCATCAGCGAAACGGCGGTGCCGCGCGCCGACGAGCTGGCAGAAATCTTTGTCGACCGGCTGCTGAGTGAGCGGCCAGCGGATGTGGCGCAGGTGGCGGGACAGCGCGTGGCGGTAATCCTCAACGGTCTCGGTTCAGTCAAGTATGAAGAGCTGTTTGTGGTGTATCGCCGCATCGCCCAGCTGCTGTCGGCGGCGCAGTTGCAGGTGGTGGAGCCGGATGTCGGCGAATTCGTCACCAGTTTTAACATGGCAGGCGTCTCGCTGACGCTGATGTGGCTCGATGATGAACTGGAAACGCTGTGGCGCGCGCCGGCCAATACGCCGGCCTACCGCAAAGGCAGCGTCCTGATTGCCGAACCGCTCAGCGCCGCCGAGTGCGAAGAGATCCGTGAAGAGGCGTTACCGCAGGCCAGCACCACATCACAACACAGCGCCCGGCGCGTTCTTGAACTGCTGGAAGCGGTGGCGGTGATGATTCAGCGTCATGCCGGCCAGCTGGGCGACATTGATGCGGTAGCGGGCGACGGCGATCACGGCATTGGTATGGAGCGCGGCGTACTCGGCGCGGTAGAAAAGGCGCGTAAGGTGGCCGCGCGTGGCGCCGGCGCTGGCAGTCTGCTGTGTCGCGCCGCCGATGCCTGGGCGGATAAAGCGGGCGGCACGTCCGGGGCACTGTGGGGCGTGGCACTGACCGCGCTCGGCACCGCGCTGGGCGACAGCGCGGCAGCGGATGCACCACGCGTCGCTGCCGGCGTCCGGGATGCCAAAGAGGGCATTATGCACTTCGGCAAAGCGCGCGTCGGTGATAAAACCATGGTTGACGTGCTGGTTCCGTTTAGCGACACGCTGAGCGCTGCGGTCGCGCAGGGCGCATCACTCACCGAAGCCTGGTTACGTGCGGCAGCGGTGGCGGAGCAGGCCGCGCAGGCCACCGCACAGCTGGTACCGAAAGTGGGGCGTGCGCGGCCGCTGGCTGAAAAAAGCGTTGGCACGCCGGACGCCGGTGCGGTTTCACTGGCGATGATCGTCAACACCGTTGGCAATCTGTTAAAAGAACACAGTGCATCTGAACAGGGAGCGTAATTATGGCTCAGCCTAAAATCTGGCTTGGCGTCAGCCTGAAAATGTATTTCGGCTATCAGCAAACGCTGGCGTGGTGTCGCGAGGTTGCGACGCTGGCGCAGCATCCGGCAGTGCAGCGCGGTGATGTCGGGCTGTTTGTGCTGCCCGCTTATCCGGCCATCCCGGCGGTAACGGAGATCTTTGCCGGCACGCCGGTGCGCGTCGGCGCGCAGGACGTGTGTCAGGCGGAAAACGGCGCCTGGACCGGTGAGGTCAGCGCCAGCATGCTGCAGGAGCTGGGGTGCTCACTGGCGGAGATCGGTCACGCCGAACGCCGTCGCCATTTTCATGAAGATAAAACGCAGATTGCCGCCAAAGTGGCGATGGCGCTGCGTTATCGCCTGACCCCGGTGCTGTGCATCGGTGAACCGCAGCAGGGCACGCCTGAGCAGGCGATTGCGCTGTGCCAGCAGCAGCTGCAGGAGGCGCTGGCGGAGGCAGTACAGCACAATCTGCACGGAGAAGTGTTGTTTGCTTACGAACCGCAGTGGGCCATTGGCGCACCGCAGCCGGCGCCGGACAGCTACATCCGCGCGGTGTGCAGCGGGCTACAGCAGCTGACGACGCCAGACGGCATCAAGCTGCGGGTGATTTACGGCGGCAGCGCCGGGCCGGGTCTGATTCAGCGCCTCGGCGACGACGTCAACGGCCTGTTCCTCGGCCGCTTTGCCCACGATCCGCAGGCGCTGGCGCAAATCGTGCAGGAAGCCAGTGCGCTGGCTGAGGAGCTGCCGTCATGAGCCGCATCGGACTCAGTACCTATGCGTTTTTCTGGCGCATGTCGCCCCAGGTGCCACAGCCGCTCACGCTGGCGCAGATGCTGCAGCACACCGCCGATCTCGACGTGTCGGTATTTCAGATTTGCGACTACCCGGCGATTGAGCAGTGGTCAGATGAACAGCTGCTGGCGCTGCGTCAGCAGGCGGATGCGCTTGGCATCACGCTGGAGCTGGGCACGCGTGGTCTCGGCAGCGCGCATCTGCGCCGCTATCTGCATATCGCCGCTATTCTCGACGCGCGCGTGGTGCGCTCAATGTTCAACACCGCCGATCACCGGCCATCGCTGGATGAAGCGGCCAATCTGATCGCTGCCGTGCTGCCGGATTTTGCCCGCCAGCAGGTGCGGCTGTGCCTGGAAACCTACGAGCAGGTCAGCAGCGCGGCGATGATGTCGGTGATCAACCGCTTTCTCTCGCCGTGGCTGTGCGTCTGTCTCGATCCGGCCAACTGCGTCGCCGGACTGGAACTGCAGGAGCAGGTGATCGCCAATACCGCTGCGCGCGTCGGCAATCTGCACATCAAAGATTACGCCTTTACCCGCCGTGCCGGCTGGGTCGGTTTTACCCTGGCCGGCTGTCCGATGGGCGAAGGGAAGCTGGATTATGACCGGCTGATCGCCAGCGTGCGGCCGGCCGATCGCGACATCAACCAAATCATCGAACACTGGTTGCCGTGGCAGGACGATGCCGCGCAGACCTGCGCGCGGGAAGCCGAATGGACCCGCCGCGCCGTTGAATTCCTACGCAGTAAACAAGATCAGGAGTCGTTAACATGAGCAAGGCATTGAAAACCATCACCGTGATCGGCGCAGGCGGCAAAATGGGCATGCGTATTTCCGCTAATTTGCAGCACAGCGCTTATCAGGTGTTTTACTGCGAGAATTCACCGCAGGCGCAGCAGCAGGTGATTGCACAGGGACGCGAGCTGTCGGATGCCGCGTCGGTGGTGCCGCTGAGTGACGTGGTGATCCTCGCCGTGCCGGATATCGTACTGGGCAAAGTCTCGCAAAGCGTGGTGCCACAGATGCAAAGCGGTGCGGTGCTGCTGACGCTCGATCCGGCCGCGGCCTACGCCAACCTGATCGCCCAACGTGACGGCATCGAATACGCAGTCGCGCACCCGTGCCATCCGTCGGTATTTCTTGCCCGTTACACCAAAGAGGAGCACGCCGATGCGTTTGGTGGCGTCGCTGCCGTTCAGCACGTCGCGGCAGCCTGGGAAAGCGGCAGCGCTGAACAGAAGGCAGAGCTGAGTAAGGTGATTAGCGTGATGTACGGCCCGGTTGATCAGGTGCACTGGGTCACGGTGACGCAACTGGCGTATCTGGAGCCGACGCTGGTCGAAACCGTCGCCTGCATGGTCGGTGCCTTCATGAAAGAGGCGCTGGATGAAACGGTGAAACACAGCGGCGTCCCGGAAGAGGCAGCGAAGGCCATGCTGTACGGCCATATTCAGATTGCGCTGGCGGTGGCTTTCCGCGCCACCAACCCGTTCTCGGATGCCTGCATGATCGCCATGGAGTATGGCCGCGAGAAGATCATCAAACCGGACTGGAAACAGATCTTCGACCAGCAAGAGCTGGATAAGGTTATTGCCCGCATGCTGAAAATTGACGCCATTCAGCGTTAAGCGTGACAGCAGCGGCGACTCGCTGCGTTGCTGGCTGGCGAAGCGAGTCGCATCAATGATATAACTCCCTGCTGAGCACTCCGCACGACGATACAAGACAGGTAACGGATGGAAAAAAACACGCTTTCTCAGGACTCCGAGCTGCTGACAGAAATTGCAGTGGCTTACTATCAGGACGAAATCACCCAGGAGGAGATTGCGCGTAAGTTTGGGATTTCCCGTATCAAGGTGGGGCGACTGCTGAAACGCGCGCGTGAAGAGGGCATCGTCGAGATTAATGTGCGCTACCATCCGGTGTTCAGTACGCGGCTGGAACAGCAGTTGCAGACGCGCTTTCCCCATTTGCAGCGCGCGCTGATTGCCCTCGATTCGCCAGACAGCGACGAGCAGCGGCGTCAGGTGGCGGCGCTGGTGTCGGCGCATCTCGCGCAGTCGCTGAAAGACAACGCCATTGTCGCCGTGGGCCAGGGGCGCAACGTGGCGGCCGTCGCTGATTATCCCGGTCAGGTGCCGACGCGCAACTGCCTGTTTATCAGCGGCATCGGCGGCACCCATCGTCCGGGGGATGCCATCAACGCGGACCACATCAGTCGCCGGCTGGCCAAAAAGTTTGGCGGCATCAGCGAAACCCTGTACGCCCCGGCTTACGTCGAAAACCGGGCGCTGCGTGACGCTTTCATGCAAAACGGCACCATCAAAGAGACGCTCGACCGCGCGCGCAAAGCGGATGTGGCACTGGTGGGCATCGGCGACATGAACGAAAACAGCTATATGGTGAAGCTCGGCTGGTTCACACCGCATGAGATCATTGATGCCAGCGTCAATCAGGGCGTGACCGGTGATGTGGCCGGCTATGATTTTTTTAATGCTCAGGGCCAGCACGTGGATACGGTGATGAACGACCGGGTAATTGGCCTGAGTATCGACGAGCTGCGTAAAATTCCCTGCGTGATTGCCATTGCCGCTGAAAACACCAAAGCCATGGCGATCCTCGGCGCGCTGCGTACCGGCGCTATCGACATCATTGCCACCACGGCGCAGAACATCCGCACCATTCTGAGCATGTCGCAGTAACGCATAAACGCCTGCCCGGCGCGGCCTGCGGGCGTGCCGGGTGAGGGGGATGCTGCGCCAGGTCGCCGTCCATCACCCAACCGTCACGTCAGCGCCATAAATCTTTCATCCGCCTCAGCTAGCTTACCGCCATTCTGATTTCAGGACTGCGGATGCATGAGCCATCTCTCGCTGCAACACATCACCAAAACCTGGGGCGATAAAATCGCGCTGCAGGATATCAGCTTCGACGTGGCGCAAGGCAGTTTCGTCGCACTGCTGGGGCCTTCCGGCTGCGGTAAATCGACGCTGTTGCGCACCCTCGCCGGGCTGGAAACGGCCGACAGCGGCCGCATTTATTTCAATCACACCGACGTCACGCCTCTGCCACCGGCGCAGCGCAAGCTGTCGATGGTGTTTCAGTCTTACGCGCTGTTTCCTCACCTGAGCGTGCGGGAGAACCTGCTGTTTGGCCTGAAGGCGCGCGGTGAAGATAAGCAACAGTTTGCCGCCCGGCTGGCGCAGGTCAGCGCACTGCTTGAGCTGGAACCGCTGCTGGCGCGCCTGCCTTCACAGCTCTCCGGCGGCCAGCAGCAGCGCGTGGCGCTGGGCAGGGCGGTGATCGCCAACAATACGCTGTGCCTGATGGATGAGCCGTTATCCAACCTGGATGCCAAATTGCGTCAGAGCATGCGGCGCGAAATCCGCGCGCTACAAAAGCAGCTCGGGCTGACCATGCTGTACGTCACCCACGATCAGACCGAAGCGATGAGCATGGCCGATCACATCATTCTGCTCAACGATGGCCGCATTGAGCAACACGGCACGCCAGACCAGCTCTACAACCAGCCGGCGAGCTGTTTTGCCGCGCAGTTTATTGGCGCACCGCCAATGAATATCCTGCCACTGCACAGCAAAGGCGCGCATCACTACCTCAGCCATCTCAGCACACCGCTGCTGAGCTATGCCGGCGAAACGGCGCTGAGCCTGGGCCTGCGCGCGGAGGATATCCAGCTGGTCGCCCCACAGCAGGCCGCGCTGAGTGCGCGGGTAGTGAGCTACGAATACATGGGCGCGGATACGCTGCTGGTCTGTCGGGTGCCCGGCATCACGGAATCACTGACCGTCAAAGTGCCCGGCCTGCAGCGCTTCACGGATGACAGCCTGGTCGGCCTGCAGTGGTCCACCAGCCGGCAATACCTGTTTTCCACCACCAGCGGTCAGCGCTGTGTCGCTGCTGAACACCCGATGTTGCTGGCTGAGAAAAAATACGCTGTTTAACCGTTGTCGTTTATTCAAGGGAAAATCATGTCTGCGATCCGTTTCTCGCCTCTGGCTTGTGTCGTTATGCTGTGTGCCTCCGCGTCAGTGTTTGCTGCTGAGCCGGTGAAGTTACAGATGTACTATCCGATTGCGGTCGGCGGTAAAGTCAGCCACACCGTGGAAGCCCTGGTGGCGGATTTTGAAAAACAGCACCCTGAGATCAGCATTCAGCCGGTCTACACCGGCGATTACGCCACCACCGTGACCAAAGCGCTGACGGCGTTTCGCGGCGGTAACGCACCGCAACTGGCGGTGATGGGCGATATTGAAGCCTGGTCGCTGATGGATGCCGGTGCCATCGTCGCCGCCAGCGATTTAGCCCCGGGTGAAGAGGGCAAACAGTGGATCGACAGCTTTTATCCGACCTTTCTGCGTCGCATTGAGGGCAAAGTGTGGGGCGTGCCTTTTCAGCGCTCAACCGTGGTGATGTACTGGAACAAACAGGCCTTTGAGAAAGCCGGTCTCGATCCGAATACACCGCCCGCCACCTGGCAGCAGGTGGTGGCATTCAGCAAAAAACTAACGCTGAAACAGGCCAGCGGCGTCAGCCAGTGGGGCATTGAAATCCCTTCCACGCCGAACGGCTACTGGAATTTCCAGGGGCTGGCTGCCACCAATGGCGGACGGCTGGATAACGGCAAGGGCAACGCCGTGTATTTCAACACGCCGGGCAACGTGGAAACCCTGCAGTGGCTGACCGATCTCGGCCAGAAAGAGGAAGTCTCGCCGAAGGGTGCGATTGCCTGGGGCACCACGCCGCAGGATTTCATCAGCGGCAAAACGGCCATGATGGTCACCACCACCGGCAACCTGACCAACGTGCACGACAACGCGACCTTCCCGTTTGGCGTCGCCATGCTGCCGGAGAAAACCCAGCGCGGCAGCCCGACCGGTGGCGGCAACCTGTACGTGTTTAAAAGCGCCTCACCGGCGCAGCAGGCGGCGGCAATGCGCTTCATCCGCTGGGTCACCGCACCGGAACAGGCCGCGCGCTGGAGTATCGCTACCGGCTATGTCGCCACCTCGCCGGCAGCGTGGGACACGGCGGCAATGAAAGCCTATGTGCAGCAGGTGCCTCAGGCACTGGTGGCGCGTGAGCAGCTGAAATATGCTCAGCCGGAACTCTCGACCTACAACAGCGTGCAGATTCAGGACGCGCTCAATCACGCCATTGAAGCAGCCGTGACGCAGAGCAAAACCCCGGCCCAGGCGCTGGCCGATGCGCAGAAACAGGCTGACCGCCTGCTGAAAAATTATCAGTGACGGCCGCGTGATGAGCTCATTCTCTGGCAGCGCCGCCACGCTGCGCCCGCGCGGGTGGACACTGCAGCTCAGCGGCTATTTGCTGCTGCTGCCCGCGCTCAGCTTCCTGCTGCTGTTTACTCATTATCCGGCGCTGGCCACGCTGTGGCAGAGCCTGTTCAGCGCCGCGCGCGCTTCGCATCCGGCCCATTTTGTCGGGCTGGATAACTATCGCGCGCTGCTGGATGACGACATTTTTATGCAGTCGCTGTGGAATAACCTGCTGTATGCGCTGATCACCATTCCACTGGCGGTGACGCTGGCGCTGCTGATGGCGCTGGCGGTCAATCGTCGGCTGCGCGGCAACGCACTGGTGCGTGCGGCCTTCTTCATTCCGTCGCTGCTGCCGATGATCGCCATCGCCAATCTGTGGCTGTTTTTCTATACGCCGCAGCTTGGCATCCTGAATAGCCTGCTGGCATGGTTTTCGCTACCGGCGGTCAACTGGCTCGGCGAGCCGGATACCACGCTGTACTGTCTGATGGCGGTTTCGGTATGGCGCGAGGCGGGTTTTTTTATGATCTTTTATCTCGCCGCGCTGCAGCAGATCGATCCGCGCCTCAGCGAAGCCGCCGCCATTGAAGGCGCATCGCGCCGTTACTTTTTCCGCCGCGTGCAGTGGCCGCTACTGCTGCCAACCACGCTGTTTGTGCTGATCAACGCCTCGATGAACGCCTTCCGCATTGTCGATCAGGTGATTGCCATGACCAACGGCGGCCCGAACAACAGCAGTAGCCTGCTGCTGTTTTATATCTATCGTACCGCGTTCAGTTTCTGGGACATGCCAGCCGCGTCGGCCATGACGGTGGTGCTGCTGGTGATCCTCGGATCGATTGCGTTGATCAAATTTCATCTGCTGGATAAGCGAGCCCATTATCAATGAAAGCTGCATCCTCTCCGGGCGGTTTTGCACTCAACCTGCTGATTTGGCTGGCCGCGCTGCTGTGGAGCTTGCCGATCCTGGTGGCGCTGTGGATTGCCATTCATCCGGCCGCCGGACAGGGGCACTTTTCGCTGCTGGCACCGCTGACGCTGGAGAACTTCATCAATGCCTGGCACGCGGCACCGTTTGCCCGCTACTTCCTCAATACCACGCTGCTGGTGCTGATGATTGTGGTAGTCCAGCTGGTGCTGGCCACGCTGGCCGCTTATGCACTGGTGCGGTTCCGCCTGAAATTTTCCGGTTTCCTCTTCGCGCTGATTCTGCTGCAGCTGATGATCAGCCCGGATGTGCTGATTCTGAATAATTACCGCACCATTAGCGCGCTTGGGCTGCGCGATACCCTGACCGGCATTGCGCTGCCGTACTTTGCCTCGGCGTTCGCCATCTTTCTGCTGCGGCAGACATTCAAAAGCATTCCGCTGGTACTGGAAGAGGCGGCAACCGTTGAAGGAGCCAGCCGGTTTTACATTCTGCGCCACATCTACATTCCGCTGGCAAAGCCAATCTATGTGGCATTCGCGCTGGTCTCGATCAGCTTCCACTGGAACGATTTTCTCTGGCCGCTGGTGATCACCGACTCGGTTCAGGTGCGTCCGTTAACCGTCGGGCTGCAGCTGTTTTCCGCGCCGGAGCAGGGCGTGCAGTGGGCGCTGATTGGGGCAGCAACGCTGATGACCACCTTGCCGTTGCTGCTGCTGTTTTTGCTGTTCCAGCGGCAGTTTATTCAGTCATTCATGCGTGCCGGTATTCGCTAAGGAGAGCCAGAGATGGGATATGCCTGTGCGCTAACCGCAGCGCAACGCCAGCGGCTGGGTGATGTCGCTGAGCTGTATCAGTTACCGGATTTACGCGCGGCACCGCTCGACGGCACGCTGCGCTTCGGGCTGCTGGCCGATCCGCAATATGCTGACGTTGAGGCGGATGTCGCGGCGAATCTCTACTATCGCCATGCGCTGCATAAGCTGCCGCAGGCAATAACCGCGCTCAATCAGCAGCCGCTGGATTTTGTCGTTACGCTCGGCGATCTGGTGGATCGCCACTGGGACAGCTATGCCACGCTGCTGCCGCTCTACGATCGGCTACTCCATCCGCATGCCGTGGTGCTGGGGAATCACGACGCCCAGACCATCGCGCAGCACCTCGATGACGCGCTGCCGCTGCCAAAAAGTTACTATGCTTTTCAGCTGCCGGGCTGGCGCTTTATTGTCTATGACGGCAACGATATCAGCCTGTACTGCAATCAACACAACGGCGACGATCGCCAGCGCGCGGCCGCACTGCTGGCTGATTTACAGGCGCGCCAGCAACCGCAGGCGCAGCCGTGGAATGGCGCGGTCGGCGCGACGCAGCTGGCGTGGCTGGAAACGCAGCTTGTTGAGGCCCGCGCCTGCGGCCAGCAGGTGGTGGTGTTCGGCCATTATCCGCTGGCACCGGGCTACAGCCACAGTCTGCTCAACGGTGCGCAGCTGGCAGCGCTGTTCTGCCGCTATGGCGTGCGCGCCTGTTTTGCCGGCCACGATCACCGTGGCGGCTATCATCGCCGCGCGGATACCGTGTTTATAACCCTGCAGGGGATGCTGGATGGCCCGTCGCGCGTGCCCTTTGCGGTGGTGGAACTGACGGGCGAGACGTTGCGGCTGCGGGGATGGGGCGGCGAAATCAGCCGCGAAGAGGTATACGGTGCCGCGCCGATTGCTAGCCGGCCAGGTTAAAACTGTTGTCAATGCGCAACAAAACCTCGGCCGTCGGGACTGATCCATCCAGACACAGGGTGACCCAATGCTTTTTGTTCATATGGTAGCCCGGGAAATAAACCTCGCCATCGACCAGCGAAGCGATCGCCTGCGGCGAGACTTTAATGTTGACGATTTCAATCAGACTATCATCCGGTCGGCCCAGCTTGCTGCTGTGAATCGTCAACAGCGCGCCGAACCACTTTTGATTATCTTTGCGGCGAAAGATGGCGTTTTCAGGAAAGCGCGGCCATAAGAATTCCAGCTCAGTCTGATACTGCTGTTTTAAGTGCTGCACGATCGCATCGGCCTGCGCTGTTTTGAAATGCTTCTGCGGGAAACATTTTTCTGCGATATCCAGCAAGATAGCGTCATGTTCTTCACGAACCTGCCCTACAAAGGCACCGGTGGCAGAAGTAATACGGTGAAGAATGTAATCTTCTCCTGTGACTTTATCGATAATGGTGGCGGCAATGTCACCCTGAGTAGTGATGTTTACCTGCAGGGTGAACTGCTTATTCATCACATCACAGCGGTAGCCGTAATCCTGCCCATCCTTGCGAAAACCGTAAGCCAGCAGCTTTTTCACATTCATTTCCCGGCTGACGAAAAGATGATTTACGTTGTACATTTTCATGCCTGGTTAACGGTGAGATGTTCACAATACCCGGAGTTTAATCGGGGCGTGCGGGCTATTTTAACCGACAGGAGGGATTTTTATGTGCCATAAATCGCTATGACACCCGGCACCGCTTTTTCGCCATATCACACCGCAAAGAACAACCGCCACCGGACGCTTAACCCAGCCTTACGCAACGCGCGCACATGCTGTATAGTCCGTTTTTTTTCGGAGGAACCATGCTGCCCAACTCATCCACGCGCCTGAATAAATACATCAGCGAGAGCGGAATCTGCTCGCGCCGTGACGCCGATCGTTACATCGAACAAGGCAACGTTTTCATTAACGGCAAACGCGCCAGCGTCGGTGCGCAGGTGTTCGCCGGGGATGAGGTCAAAGTCAACGGGCGGCTGATTGAACCGCGCAACGAAGACGATCTGGTATTAATCGCCCTCAACAAGCCGGTGGGCATTGTCACCACCATGGAAGAGGGCGAGCGTGACAACATTGGTGACTTCGTTAACCACAGCAAGCGCGTGTTCCCGATTGGCCGGCTGGATAAAGACTCGCAGGGGCTGATTTTCCTCACCAATCACGGCGATCTGGTGAATAAAATCCTGCGCGCCGGTAACAATCACGAAAAAGAGTACGTGGTCACGGTGGATAAGCCGATCACCGATGAGTTTATTGCCGGCATGGCGGCGGGCGTACCGATGCTCGGCACAGTGACGAAAAAATGCAAAGTGAAGCGGGAGTCGACCTTTGTATTTCGTATTATCCTGGTGCAGGGACTGAACCGGCAGATTCGCCGCATGGCCAAACACTTTGGCTATGAAGTGACGAAGCTGGAGCGCACGCGGATCATGAACGTGAGCCTGAAAGGTATCCCGCTCGGTGAGTGGCGCGATCTGACGGACGATGAACTGATCGACCTGTTTAAGCTGATTGAGGATTCGTCGTCAGAAGATCAAAAAACGCAGCGGGCACAGGCGAAGAAGAAAGCGGCGATGCCCGCCGCGAAAAAACCGGCCGTCAGCGCACCGAAACAGAGTGACAAAGCGGGTCAGGGCGCGAACCGCAAGCGCTTTACCCAGCCGGGACGCAAGAAAAAAGGGCGTTAAAATCACACCCGCGGCGCCCGCGACCATCACGTATCTTTAGCGCCGCACGCCTTCATTCCAGCCACATTTTTATTATTTATAACCGGGCGTCAGAATATCTGCGCCCGGTCATGCTTTTTCACGCAATCAATATGCAAATCCGCTGCATATCCAAAGGA
Organism: Pantoea sp. Pa-EAmG; assembly: GCF_030024295.1. NCBI lineage: Bacteria > Pseudomonadati > Pseudomonadota > Gammaproteobacteria > Enterobacterales > Erwiniaceae > Pantoea > Pantoea sp. Pa-EAmG. The sequence goes on along the minus strand of NZ_JASEWO010000001.1, from coordinate 27,897 downwards.
GAAAATGGCATTAGGGATAAATAGTGACTGTGATAATTTTCAGCTATACGCCGAATAGCAGGCGTCACTCACCTTATTTAGCTGAACCTTTTCCAGGGATATAAACAATGCATAAACACCGTCTGGCCGGACTATTACTGGCCTCTGCATCGCTGCTCGCCGGCTTGTCGCTGCACGCTCGCGCCGCTGATGCATCCATTCCCTCACTGGCCGGTAAACGTATCGGTATTACCGTGGCCGGTACCGATCACTACTGGGATCTGAAAGCCTATCAGGGACAAATTGATGAAGTAAAGCGGCTGGGTGGCACGCCTATCGCGCTGGATGGCGGACGCAAAGAGTCACAGCAGATCGCGCAAATTCAAACGCTGATTGCACAAAAACCGGATGCCATTATTGAAACGCTGGGCACCGCCTCAGTGCTGGAACCCTGGCTGAAAAAAATTCGCGACGCCGGCATTCCCTTATTTACCGTGGATACCGCCAGCCCATCCAGTATTAACGTCACGACCTCCGATAACTTTTATATTGGCGAGCAGCTGGCATTAAAACTGGTCAATGATCTGCGCGGCGAAGGCAATATTCTGGTGTTTAATGGTTTTTATGGCGTGCCGGTGGTGGCGATGCGCTATGACCAGTTAAAAGCCGTGCTGAAATGGTATCCGAAAATTAAAATCATTCAGCCCGAACTGCGCGACGTAATTCCCAATACCGTGCAGGATGCCTATGCGCAGATTAGTCAGCTGCTTAACAAGTATCCGCAAGGGTCAGTACAGGCTATTTGGGCGGCATGGGACGTACCGCAGATTGGTGCCACTCAGGCGGTTGATGCTGCCGGTCGCAGTGAAATCAAAACTTACGCCGTGGACGGCAGCCCGGACGTGGTCTCGCTGGTGAAAGATCCGAAATCCAGCGCGGCGGCGGTGGTGGCGCAGCAACCCTATCTGATCGGACAGACTGCGGTACAAAATGTGGCGAAATACCTTGCCGGCGATCGCTCACTTCCGCCTGCCACCTATGTTCCGGCCATTCTGGTCACCAAAGAGAATGCGGCGCAGGCGCAGCAAACGCTGGGCCAGAGCGATGGTAAATAAAACAGTGAGACTGCAACTGCGCCAGATCAGTAAAGCCTTTGACGGCATTCCCGCGCTGCAGGCGGTATCGCTTGATGTCCACGCCGGCGAAGTGCATGGGCTGATTGGGCATAACGGAGCCGGAAAATCGACGCTGATCAAAGTGCTGGGCGGCATCCACGCCGCCGATGAGGGCAGCGTGACGCTGGAAGGCCGGCTACTGGTGTTGACCAGTCCGGCTCAGGCACAACAGCAGGGCATCGCCATTGTTCATCAGGAGCGGCTATTGCCCGGCACGCTGACGGTGGCGGAAGCGCTGCTGCTCGGTAATGAGCCACGGATTGGCAGCACACCGTTTATCGATCGCCGGCGTATGCGGCAGCAGGCGCGGCAGCTACTGCAACAGCACTTCGATCTGCAGATCGATCCCGATGCGCTGATCGCCGGGTTAAGCGTGGCGGAACAGCAACTGGTGCAGATCTGTCGCGTATTACAGCGCGCGCCGCGCGTGGTGGTGCTGGATGAACCGACCGCCGCGCTGGCGCGCCACGAGGTGCAGGCGCTGTTTCGCGTTATCGAACGTATGCGTCAGCAGGGGATCGCACTGATCTACGTTTCTCACTATCTCGATGAAATACAGGCGCTGTGCCAGCGGGTTACGGTGCTGCGCGATGGTAAAGACGTCGCGCATTTTACCGGCGACGCCCTTTCTCCGCAGGCGCTGATTAATGCCATGATCGGTGAGACGCAGCAGGCGATTGCACCGCGCGGTCTGCCACCTGACGGCGAGCCGGTGCTGACCGTAGACGCCCTGAGCGCGCCGGGTCGCTTTCACAATGTTTGTTTCAGCGCACGACGTGGCGAGATCGTTGGCATTACCGGCCTGCTGGGCTCCGGAGGGAAGGCGTTAATCAGCGCACTGTTTGGTCTGGAACGTGGCGTGAGCGGGACGCTGCGCGTAGGTGAGACGCACGGCGTACCGGCTTCGCCACATGCCGCGGTGAAACGTGGCATCGCGCTGGTGCCGGAAGATCGCCGCGCCAACGGCATCGCGCTCGATGTGAGCCTGCGCGACAATATCACCCTGACGACCGTGCAGCGCCTGCTGCGCTGGGGCGGCGTCTCTGCAACCGCCGAGACCGCGCTGGTGGCGGACAACATCTGCCAGCTGGCGATCCGCACACCGGGCCAGCTGGCACCGCTGCGTCAGCTATCCGGCGGAAATCAGCAAAAAGCGGTGCTGGCGAAATGGCTCAACACCCACGCCACGCTCTATCTGCTGGATGAGCCCACGGTTGGCGTCGACATTGCCGCCAAGGCCGCCATTTATCAAACCCTGCAGCAGCTGGCGGCTGCCGGGGCGGTGATTATCCTTTTTTCCACCGATCTGCTGGAACTGAAAACGCTCGCCGACCGCATTATTGTGCTGGCGCGCGGCGAGCAGGTCGCCACGCTGTCCGCCCGGCACACCAGTCATCAGGAGATTCTGTCCCTGGCTTCCGGCACGGGCGCATTGACGGAGCAAATCCTATGAGTGAACTGAGCCAACCGGCGGTGGTGACGGCGGCAGGCAAACCGCAGGGGCAGCCGTGGCTGCAGCACGTCGCGCTGCTGATTATTGTACTGGTGCTGGCGGTATTTGCCTGGCTGTCGCCTATTTTCCTCAGCGTGATCAACCTCGGTAACGTATTGCAGCAAACGGCGGTGGTGGGAACGCTGGCGCTGGGTCTGACGCTGGTGCTAAGCGGTGGCGGTGTTCAGGGGATTAGCGGCGGCATTGATTTATCCATTGCCGCTAATATGGGGTTGTGTGCCGCGGTATTCGCGGCGCAGATTGCTGAGCAACACTCTGTCACTTATGCGCTGCTGCTCACGCTGCTCACCGGCATCGCCGTGGGGATATTCAATGCCCTGGCGATTGTCTGGCTTGGTATTTTGCCCCTGCTGGCGACGCTGACCAGCATGAACATCGCCATGGGACTGGAGATGGTACTGAGCGGAAACGCGTCGATTTCCGCCAGCAGCGCGCTGCAAAACCTGCTGATAGCCAGCGGACCGCTGGGCGTTTCCTGGCTCGGCTGGGGATTTCTGCTGCTGGCGTTGAGTGCACTCGGGCTCAGTCGTTTCACCGCGTTTGGCCTGCGCCTGCAGGCGGTGGGTAGCCATCCGCAGGCCGCCAACGCGGCGGGCATTAGCGTGGCGCGCTATCAAAGTCTGAGTTATGTGCTGTGCGGCTTCAGCGCTGCACTGGCAGCCATTGCCTCGGTGGCGCTGCTCAGCGGCAGTTCGCCGGGCGCTAACGACAATCTGCTGATGGTGATTGCCGCCGCGCTGCTCGGCGTGGTGTTTTCGCGTCGCCTGGTGCCGACCCTGGGCGGTGCACTGATCAGCGCGCTGTTTCTGAGTCTGATAGCCAACGGCTTTCAGTTGGTTAACGTCTCAAGTTACTGGATTAACGGCGTCGAGGGTGTGCTCATCCTGCTGGTTGTGGCGCTGACCGCGCTACTGCGGCGCCGTCAGGCGGGGAGGGCATCTCATGTCTGAACTGAGCCTGAGCGGTAAAAAAGTGCCGGGGCTGTTGCGCAGCCTGATGGTGCTGACCTTTGTTGCGCTGCTGCTGTTTTTCATCATCGCCGCGCCCGCGTTTGCCACTGTCGCCAACATTCGTAGCGTGCTGCTGAATAATGTCGCACCGCTGGCGATTGTGGCGCTGGCCATGACGCTGGTCACGCGTATCGGCGCGATCGATCTGTCCGTCGGTACGGCGATTGATGTCGCCTGCCTGGTGCTGGTGACGCTGGTACTGCATCAGGTCGCGCTGCCGCTGGCGCTGTTGGGTGCGCTGACGGCGGCACTGCTGGTAGGCGTGTTCAACGCTTTTCTGGTGACACAACTCGGCGTTGAGCCGTTTCTCGCCACGCTTGGCACGCTGTTTATTGGTCAGAGCGTACAGCAACTGTCGTCCAACGGTGGGCAGCCGGTCTATCTGCTAAGCCAGACGCTGCCGGCGGGTTTTACCGCTATTGGTCACGGCACGCTACTTGGCGTTCCACTACCGCTCTGGCTGTTGCTGGGCGTGGCGCTGGTGCTGTATCAACTGTTGCACCGCAGCGCCAGCGGTCGCGCACTGCGCATGATGGGTGAACAGCTCAGCGTAGCGCATCATTCTGGCGTGGCGGTCAAACGTCTCACCGCGCTGGCATTCATATTCAGTGCACTGGTCGCCGGTATCGTCGGGTTAATTCTCGCCGCCAATGTCAAAGCCTGGGTACCGTTATCGGGCAATGCCTATCTGCTGAATGCCATCGGTGCCAGCTTTATTGGCGCGACCTTCGCGCCTTCGCGCCGCCCGAATGTGCCGGGTACGCTGCTGGGGGTCGTGCTGCTGAGTTTCATCGCCAACGGACTGTTGCTGGTCGGCTGGAACTTTTACTGGCAGCAGGTGGCAACCGGCGCACTGATCTTTGTGGTACTGGCCGTGGGTGCGCTGCGTGCGCGTCGCCCTGTCTGAGGAGGGTAACGGATGCCTTCACCGTTTTTGCTGTTTGCGTTCATGATGAATGTCCCTGGTCATCTCTCTGCCGGATTGTGGCGACATCCCCAGGATCAGGCGCATCGCTATACCGAGCTGGATTACTGGACGACCCTCGCGCGGCAGCTTGATACCGCAGGTTTTGATGCGCTGTTTATTGCTGATGCGCTGGGACAATTGGATGTATGGCAGGGCAAGCCGGACGCGGCGTTGCGCCTGGCCGCTCAGATGCCGGTGAACGATCCGCTGCTGCTGGTCTCAGCCATGGCAGCCGTCACGCAGCACCTCGGTTTCGGTATTACGGTCTCTGCCACCTACGAACATCCTTATTTGCTGGCGCGCAAGTTCACGACGCTTGATCATCTCACCCGCGGGCGTATCGCCTGGAACGTGGTGACTTCCATGCTTGATTCCGCGGCGCGCAATCTGGGTTTGACCCGGCAGCTGCCGCATGATGAGCGTTACGATCGCGCACAGGAGTTTCTGGATGTGACCGCGAAGCTGTGGGAAGGCTCATGGGAGGAAGATGCGGTTAGCCGCGATAAAGCCAACAGCCTGTATAGCGATCCGCAAAAAGTGCACGCTATTCAGCATTATGGTCGCTGGTATCAGGTGCCGGATGCACATCTCAGTGAGCCCAGCCCACAGCGCACCCCGGTGCTGTTTCAGGCTGGCACTTCGGCACGCAGTGCGCAGTTTGCTGCCCGTAACGCAGAAGTCATTTTCCTCGGTGGCGTCACCGCGCAGGCGATTGCCAGCGATATTCAGCGCATTCGTCAGCTGGCCGTGGCAGAAGGGCGCGATCCGGCGTCGCTGCGTTTTGTCACAGCCATCACGGTGATCACGGCCGAAGATGATGCCGCCGCCCGGGCCAAACTTGAGGATTATCAGCAATACATCAGTGAAGAGGCTGCGCTGGCGCTCTTCTCGGCGTGGACTGGTATCGACTGGTCGCAGGAGGATCCGGACATGCCGCTGGCCTTTCGCGAAACCGACGCCTGCCGTTCGGCGCTGGCCAGCCTGACGCGAATTGACGATCAAAAACGCTGGACGCTGCGTGAGGCAGCACGCTACATCGGTATCGGTGGTCTGCATCCGTTGCTGGTGGGCGGCGGCGAAACCATTGCCGATCGGCTGGATCAGTTTGCGGCAGAATCGGGCGTGGACGGCTTTAATCTGGGCTGGGCTATTAGCCCGGGCAGCTTCAACGATTTCATTGCCTGGGTCATGCCGGTGCTGCGCCAGCGCGGGCGGGTGCGTCCTCAGCCAGCACAGCCGTTAACCTTGCGTGAACGTCTCACGGGTCAGCCGCGCCTGGCAGCTGACCATCCGGCAACGCGCTTCCGCCGCCCTTAGCTCCACGCATGGCGCGGCGGCGGCGTGCCGTTGAGATAATAATTACCCACGTGGTAATACTTCCAGCGCACCGGATCGTGCAGCGTATGGGTGCGCGCGTTGCGCCAGTGGCGGTCCAGATTAAACTCCTGCAGCGTGGCGCGGGTGCCAGCCAGCTCAAACAGTTTGTTACCGGCAAGCAGAGCGATCTCCGTCGTCAGCACTTTGGCCTCGGCGGTGGCCACGGTCGCGCGTGCCACGCTGGTCTCATCGGGCTGCGTCAGCGCGGCGTCAATCGCTGCACCGGCCTGCCACAGCAGCGCTTCGGCAGCGTGCAGGCGGATTTTCAAATCACCGACTGCCGCCAGCGTGAAGTGGTCATCGGCAGCGCGCGCCTGGCCACTGTCAATCCACGGCCGCGAGCGTTCGCGAACAAATTGCAGGGTGTCTTCAATGGTACCGCGCGCAATACCGACATCCACCGCCGCCTGAATGATCTGTGAAATCGGCCCGGCAGCGGTTGGCCGCTCAAACGCCTGCCAGGTTGGAATAACGCGCGACAGCGGGGCGCGGACATTCTCCAGCAGTACGGTACCGGAGGCCGTCGTGCGCTGACCAAAGGCCGACCAGTTATTAATGACGCTGATGCCCGGCGTGTCGCGATCGAGCACAATCAGATGCGCCCGGTCCTGCTCGTCCAGCGCCACGGCATGGATTCGATGCGCCAGCAGCGCGCCAGTGGCATAAAATTTTTCCCCGTTAATCACCACCTCATCACCGTCACGCCGAAAGCGCGTCTGAAAATCGGCGACCGTGCGGCCATGCTTCTCCGAGAAGGCGTTACCCCAGCGCAGCCCGGCCAGTACCTCGCTCAGCAGTACCTGTTTTTGTGCTTCGCTACCGTCTTCCAGCAGATGGGCCACACCGGCCAGATGGTTTTGCGGCAGCTGACCGAGCGCCGGATCGGCAGCTGAAATGATGGCGATCACCCTGGCCACGGTGGTCCACGACACGCCCGCTCCGCCCCAGGCTTTGGGGATGGCCATTACCCACAGGCCGCTTTGCGAGAACGCATCCAGCTCTTTGAGGGGCAGAATGCCCTCACGATCGCGCAGTGCCGCCTCGCGCGCGAAGCTGGCCGCCAGCTGATGGGCTACGGCGATAGCTTCCGCATCGTCGCGAATGATATGCGCGGCGCCAGCCGGTAATGGCACCGGTGCTTCCGCCTGTTGCGTATTGACTTTACGCGGCAGCGCCGCGGAGTCGGCTAAGGTCAGCGACATAAAGACTTCTCCGGTAGAAGAGGATAGAGGAGGGCATCATCGCATGCGCACGCGGAGGGCTTATATCTCAATAGCGGTTAAGCAAAGCGCAAAAAAGCCTTAGTGCTTGCACACTAAGGCCGGATTTACAGTCGGGGAGAGAACCGCTGGCTACGCCACTTTCACCACGGTTTTGCCGAAGTTTTTGCCTTTCAGCATGTCAATAAACGCCTGCGGCGCATGCTCCAGCCCTTCTACCATGTGTTCGCGGTACAACACTTTTTGTTGCTCGACCAGCGGCGTCATCGCCTGCAGGAATTCCGGATAGCGATCGCCATAATCCTGGAAGATGATGAAGCCCTGCATACGGATGCGGCGTTTCAGAATCCCGCCCATGATCAGCGGCGTGCGATCGGGGCCGGGTGGCAGTTCGCGACTGCTGTAGCCCGACACCAGGCCACACACCGGCACGCGCGCGGCGGTGTTGAGCAGCGGGAAGACGGCATCGAATACTTTGCCGCCGACGTTTTCAAAATAGATGTCGATACCGTCCGGGCAGGCGGCCGCCAGCTGTTCTGCGAAATCGTCACGATGATGATCGATACAGGCGGAAAAACCGAGGGTGTCAATCGCGTAGCGGCACTTCTCCTCACCGCCGGCCACGCCGACGACGCGGCAGCCATTCAGCTTACCGAGCTGACCGACCGTGGCACCCACCGGTCCGGTGGCGGCGGCGACAACCAGCGTTTCACCGGCTTTGGGCTGACCGATATCCATCAGGCCCATGTAGGCGGTAAAGCCCGGCATACCCAGAATACCCAGCGCCCAGGACGGATGGGGTAGATGACCGATTTTAGTCACGCCAGTGCCATCGGACAGGGCATAGTTCTGCCAGCCGCTGGCCGCCAGCACCCAGTCGCCGGCGCTGAAGTCCGGATGCTGCGATTCCGCCACCTGGCATACGGTGCCGCCGACCATCGGCTGGTCGAGTTGCGCCGGCGGCGCGTAGGATTTGCTGTCATCCATGCGGCCACGCATATATGGGTCGAGCGACAGATAGTGGGTGCGCAGCAGCATCTGTCCCGCCTGCACCTGCGGCAGCGGTTGTTCGACAAAGCGGAAGTTCTCTTTCACCGGCTCGCCGTCCGGGCGTGACGCCAGCAGCCAGGCGTGATTGAGTGAAGCGTGTTGAGTCATAGCATTTCCTTGTTTCTGCGCGGGTAAAACAGCAAGTGTAGCCAATGATTGGGCAGAGAATGGGTGATTGATGCGGGGCCGGATGTGCTATCGCGCCATAAGAGACTTTCTTCTGAGCGGTTTCTGCGGGTCGCCATGCCCGCTCTTTTGCTGGTAGCCGTGGGTCAAGCAGTGCAAAGTTTTTCTTGCTTTCCTTCCTGAAAGGAAACCGCCCTGTCCTGTGTCCCGGGACGCAGGACAGGGCGAGGTTAATCGAAATGAAAGGTCAAGATGAACAGAGCAGATGAGCCAGCCTAAACCCGCAGGAATTGATGCGGCTTGCGTTTACATCAGAATGATACCAAACCGCTTCAGCAACAGCGCCCAGAGGGCGAACAGCACCACGGTAATCACGCAGGAGAGCAGTAGCGTGAGCCAGAAGCCGACGCGCTGGTAAAAAAACGGAAACAGGATAAACATCGGCAGTGTCGGCACCACATACCAGAACGTATACCATGCGTGAGCAGCAATCTTTTCCTGCGTTTGTCCTTCTATTTTCATCCAGATAAGCACCAGCAAGGTGACCAGCGGTAAAGCGGCGAGCAGGCCGCCCAGACGATCGCTGCGTTTCGCTGCTTCTGAGATCAGTACCACCATAAAGGCGGTTAACGCGTATTTTGAGATTAGCCAGAGCATCGTTATTCCCGATAATTATCATTAAGCCGGCTGCGTGCCTGAGGTTCTATTTCAGGTAAGAACGAATGACCGCCACGATCTCTTCCAGATCCTCACTTCGCGCCTGCGGCGTAGCCTCTGCGTTCATCAGATGTTCGCGTATATGGCCCTCAAGCAATTCGCTCATCAGGCCATTAATAGCGCCGCGCACTGCCGCGACCTGCTGCAGTACCTTGAGGCACTCTTCACCCGATTCGACGGCGGTTTCCAGCGACGCCGCCTGACCTTTTATACGTCGAATGCGGGTGAGCAAGCTTTTCTGATTTCTCAGGGTATGGGCCATTACTGCCTCCGGTTGATCATGTTCTATACTGGGGTATAGTATATAACTCACTTTACGGCGCTTTCGGGCCGCCTGCAACTGATTACCCCGACATCGACATCCAAATCCCAGGAGGCTGGATATGGCCGCAAAATCGCCGTGCATCGATCTCTGTGTGTTTGATACGAAAACCGGCTGGTGCGAAGGATGCGGACGCACCCGTGGGGAAACCCAAAGCTGGCGCAAGCTTTCGCCTTACCATCGCAAAGCGACAGAGCGGGCGCTTCCGGCGCGCCTGAAAGTGCTTAAAACCCGAGAAGCTTAGTCTTGTTCGTCAGGTCGAGGCGACACACATTGAGGGTGACGCTGCTGCCGGGGAATGAAACCTGAGGGTGTAGCAGGACATTTGTGATTAACATCTTACTTACATCATTAACATCCCCTTTTTGCTGGCTATCGGTTATGCGGTGAATCTATAGTCAATTTACTATGTAAAACTGTGTTTTATCTGGTGCAACTCATTGCTTCACCGATGAGGCACGCCAGCAGCGTTTCAGACCTGATTTAAATCAGGCAGTTAAGAGGGGATACTATGGAGATTGTTAACGCACCGCATCTGCCAGTCAGAGAGCACTGGCTGGCACTGCATCATGAACCCGCTTTGATGCCCGACCTGCCGATGGTCGATGCGCATCATCACTTATGGGACCGCCAGTCAGGGCGTTATCTGGCGCCTGAATTCAGCCACGATATCGAAACGTCCGGCCACCGGATACTCTCCACCGTCTACATTCAATGCCGTTCAATGCTGCGCCGTAACGGACCGGAGGCCTTCAAACCCGTCGGTGAGGTGGAGTTTGCCAGCGGCGTCGCGGCAATGTTTGACAGCGGCCATTACGGCGCGGCGGCAGGCTGTGAAGCGATTGTCGGCGGTGCCAGCCTGCTGGCTGGCGATGACCTGCTGCCGGTGATTGAAAGCATGACGGAACGTTCAGGCGGACGATTACGCGGGATGCGTAATCCGCTGGCCTGGCACGATGACCCACGCGTGGTATCCAGTCCCGCGACGCCGCCCGCCGGTCTGGCGGCCAGTGCCGCATTCCGGCGCGGTGCCGCATGCCTGGCCCGTAAAGGACTGTCGCTGGATGTCTGGGTTTATCACACCCAACTCGATGAAATCGCTGAGCTGGCACGGGCGCTACCCGAACTGCACATTATTGTGGACCATTGCGGCGGGCCGATCGGCAGCGGACCGTATGCCGGCAAACGGGATGCAACCTTCCAGGAATGGAAAAAGGCCATCATTGCGCTGGCGACGTTGCCAAACGTGAGCATCAAAATCAGCGGTTTCGGCATGACCGTCATGGGCTACTCCTTCGCTCAGCACGCCACGCCACCGGACTCCCTGACGCTTTCGCAGGCCTGGCGGCCGCAGTTTGAAACCCTGGTTGACGCGTTTGGCGTCGGGCGCTGTATGTTTGCCAGCAACTTCCCTGTCGACAAAGGGATGTTCAGCTACGGCGTATTCTGGAATGCCTGTAAAAGGCTGGCTGAGCACGCTTCGCCGACCGAAAGAGAACAGCTGTTCTGGCGCACCGCGGCTGCATGCTATCGCTTATCCTCCCTGGAGAATATGGATGAATATCAAATCAAGACTGCATGAAGCGCCTCCCCTGGCGCAGGATGAGTCCGCTGCAGCGATCTCGTATACATCGGCAGAAAAAAGGACGCTGGCGCTGGGCGGGTTAGGGTGGACGTTTGAAAGCTATGACTCGTTTTTGCTCTCGCTGTTACTACCGGTACTGGGCGTGGTATTTGATGTCAGCAAAACGGAACTTGGCGTGTTTATCAGCACCACAGCAGGCGGGCAGATTATTGGTGGCATTCTGTTTGGGCTGGTTGCCGATAAGATCGGACGCGTCAGAACCGCCTTTATCTGTATCGCCATCTATTCACTTTTCTCTGGACTGCTGGCGTTCTCCCACAATCCTCAGGCGTTTGCTGCGCTGCGATTCTGCGGTGCGCTGGGTATGGGCGGCATGTGGACGTCAGGAGCGGCACTGATCGCCGAAACATGGCGTCCGGAACGTCGTGCACGCGGTGGCGCGCTGATGCAGATGGGGTTACCGGTGGGGGCGATTCTGGCGATTGGCCTGACGGCGCTGGTGACGGCACTGACCGGCGGGCTGGAAAACGGCGGCTGGCGCTACCTTTTCATGATTGGCGCACTGCCGGTGTTTATCATGATGGTCATTGCTTATATCACGCCTGAATCACCTGTCTGGCTGGCGCGCCAGCAGGAACGCGCTCACCGCCAGAGCAAAACAGCAGGTACCGGCAAAATCAATCTTAAAGGATTGCTGCTGGCATTTACCTTTATCTTTTTCATTCAGTACCTGTTCTGGGGCGTATTCACCTGGACGCCAACCTATCTTCGTGAAGTTAAGCATCTCGATTTTCTTCACAGCCTGAAATTTGTGCTGGCACTGCAAACCGGTGCCATTGCTGGCTTCCTGGTGTTCTCACTGCTGGCCGATAAGTGGGGGCGCAGGCCGATGTTTCTGCTCTACCTGTTTATTGGTGCGGTGGCGGTCGGCATGTATCTGGCGACCACTCAGCCGCTGATTCTGATGGTCGCGATCTTTATGGCAGGTTTTGGCGTAAACGGTATTTTTGCCGGCTCCGGTCCTTTCCTCGCCGAGATCATTGGCGACACGCAGTCACGCGGCTTTTTAATGGGGCTGGCGTATAACGGCGGGCGCCTGGGCGGCTTTATCGCGCCGCTGCTGATTGGCTTTGTGGCCAGCGTTGGAGGATTCACCGCCGGGCTGGCCACCACGGTGATCGCCTTTCTTGCCGCGATGGTGGTGGTCTGGTTAGCGCCAGAAACCAAAGGCGTGAAGTTGCAGTAAGCTGTGCACCTGTCGCGCAATCGGCAGGTTAAAACCTGTGACACGGTTGAACACCTGACGCGCTGTCAGGTGTTCAGCCAGTTGTGTGGTATACCCACCGTAGCCAGAATCATCACCGCAAAATCCTGCACCACATCGCGGCCACGCCAGGTGAGCCCGCGCACAAACCTGGACAAAACATCAGGTTCGCCGGCGCGCTAACTGCCTGATTAGCCTGGCTTGCTGGAGAAGTGCCCAGGTGACGTCGGGCAATCTCACATAACAGGCGCGTGCTTTACTGCGTATAACCGGGTCTGATTACCCTCATCAAGGAGAACACCATGATAAACAGCCTGCGCACCGTTACGCTGCTGGCGGCAATGACGGTGAGCGCGCCACTGCTGGCGCAGACCTTTGTGTACGTATCCGCCGCCGACGACGGCACCATCGCGCGCTATACGCTGGACGCGCGCAGCGGCGCTTTGCAGCTGCTTGGCCACACTGAGGCCGGGGGAAAAGTGATGCCGATGGCGCTCAGTGCGGATCACAAAACGCTGTACGCGGCGATTCGCAGTAAACCGCTGCAACTGGCGAGCTGGCAGATTGACTCGCAGAGCGGCGAGCTGAACAACCGGCACACCGTGCCGGCTGCGGCCAGTTACCCCTACATCAGCACTGACCGTCAGGGACGCTTTCTGCTGGGGGCCTCATATGATGGCGACGTGGTGCAGGTTTACCGCCTGACGGCCAGCGGCACCATCGCTACGCCGCCGGTCGGCAGCTATAAAACTGGTCATGCGGCGCATTCAGTGATTGTCGATGCCAGCGGTCGTCACGCTTATGTGGGTAATCTTGGCACCGATCGCGTGCTGCAGCTCAGGCTGGGCGCAGACGGTACGTTGAGCGCCCTCGGCAAGGGGGAGGTAGCAACCGCCGCCGATAACGGTCCGCGCCATTCTGTGTTGTCGCCGGATAATCGCTATCTGTACAACATTGGTGAAATGGGCGGCATCATTACCCAGTTCCGGCGCGAAACCAGCGGCGAGCTGGTGAAAGTGGCGGAAACGCCTAACGCGGTGGCGGCGCAGTATCATCTGCAACATGGGCGTGAACGGCCGCCGGGTTACAGCGACAGCACGCCGCGCATCTGGTCAGCGGATATCCAGCTGACGCCGGACGGGCGTTTTCTGTATGTCAGCGAGCGCACCAGCAGTACCGTGAGCGGTTATCGTGTTAACCAGCAGGATGGCAAACTGACGCTGATCGGCAGCTGGCCGGTGGAGAAACAGCCGCGCGGCATGGCGATCAGCCCCGATAGCCGCTGGCTGGTGGTGAGCGGTGAGAAGAGTGCGGTTATTGGCAGCTACGCGATTGAGGCGCGCAGCGGAGTGTTGCAGCGGGTCGGCGAGGCGCCAGCCGGCCGGGATGCGAACTGGGTGACCATCGTCAGCTATTAAAATGATCGGGCGCAGGAAACTGCGCCTTATTGCGCGAAATTATTTTATGGATAGCATCGTCTGGCAGTAAAGTGTGATCTGCGACACATTTCTGCCGCTGAAGGCAGATTGCTGCTTTCTGCGGCAGTGACAGCGCAGATATCCCGCCGGCGACCCGCCGATCGCTGCGTTCGATTAGTTTCCTTAAAGCATTCTGAGCCTCATGTCAGGCGCGTATGAACACCGTTTTCGATTACGAAACAATTTGTCGTAGTTATCGGGATGAGCGCCCGCCAGATTCTGGCAGGATACGCCGCACTTAGCGCCTTCTGGTCTCCGTGACATGCAGTGGTTTTCGAAAAACGCCGTTTTTTTTGCTGTAAAAACCTGTCTGGCCGCCTTTCTGGCATTGTATCTGGCTCTTGAACTGAATGTTGATCGTCCCGCCTGGGCGCTGACCACGGTATTTGTGGCATCGCAGCTTTATTCGGCCTCCACCATCTCCAAATCGCTGTTCCGCCTGCTTGGCACGCTGCTCGGTGGCGTCTTCATCTTTTTTATCTTTCCGCTCACTGTGGCGCATCCGCTGCTGTTCAGCCTGTGTATCTCACTGTGGGTGAGCCTGTGTCTCTATCTGTCGCTGCACGACCGCACGCCGAAAAGCTATGTTTTTATGCTGGCGGGCTACAGCGCCGCGATTATGGGTTTCCCGGAAGTGACAACGCCGCTCGGTATCACCAGCACCGTGCTGTCGCGCATTGAGGAAATTACTTTAGGTATTGTCTGCAGCAGCCTGGTGCACGCGCTGTTGTTTCCGGTCTCGATGCGCAGTCTGCTGGAGCAGAGCGTCAGCCAGTGGTATCTCAACGGGCGCAAGCTGTGCCGCGATTTACTCTCTGGCATTTCCGCTGACCGATCGCCAGAACGCGACGAAATCCTGACCCGTATGGCCACTAATCCGCAGCAGGTCGAGATCCTGATTACCCATTGCGTGTACGAGGGCGACGCGGCCCGGCGGCTGATTCGCCTGGTCAGCACGCAGTATCAGCATCTTTCATACTTAATCCCCACGCTGACGGCGATTGAGATGCGGCTGCAGCGGCTGGCGGCGCGCCAGATTGCCTTTCCTGCCTGGGTTGAGCAGACCCTGCAGCAGTTCCTGCTGTGGCTGAATGACGGCGAAGCGGTGGGCGATGTCATTGGCATTCAGCTGGAACTGAGCCTTTGTCAGGATCGGCTGAATGCGGCGTGGCGCAACGGCGAATTGTCTACCGAACACTGTCTGCTGTTTACCGGCCTGCTGGAGCGGCTGGTGGATTTTGTGCGTATCGCCGGGGCTTACCAGAGCGTGGGCGGGCTGGTAAGCGATCTGTCAGGCGACACCACGCTGGCGCGCGGTAAACGCACGCATCGCTTTTTCGACAAAGGACTGATTCGGCTCTCGGCGCTGACGGCATTTTGCGCCACCTTTGGCTCCTGTCTGTTGTGGATGGCGACCGGCTGGCGCGACGGAGCATCAGCGCCAGTAATGGCCGCGATTCTCAGCTCCTTCTTCGCCAGCCTCGATACGCCGCTGACCTCAATGAAGCTGTTTATTCGTGGGGTGATCGTGGCGATCTTTATCAGCGTGATTTATGTCGCGCTGCTGCTGCCGCAGGCAACCTCGTTCGAGGCGCTGATCCTCTGTCTGGCTCCGGGTTTGCTGCTACTCGGGCTGATGATTGCGCGACCGGCCAGCAACATGATCGGTCTGAGCGTGGCGATTCAGATCCCCGGCTTTATCGGGCTCGGACATCATCTGAAACCCGATCTGGTGCTGCTGGTGAATAACGCGATTGCTTCGATGGCCGGCGTGCTGTTTGCGGTGATCCTGACCGCGCTGATGCGCAATAAGCGGCCATCGTGGACTGCGCGCCGCGCCGTGCGTCACGGCCTGCGTGAACTGCTGCGCTTTATTAAGGAGATTGAGCGCAACGGCTCATCGCTGCTGGGACGCCAGCGTTTTATTGGCCTGATGCTGGATAAGGTCAACGTGGTGCTGCCACGCCTGCACCTTGATCCGCAGTCCGATATGGCGCCGGCGGGAATGCTGCTGACCGAAGTGTGGCTGGGGGTCAATAGCTTTGACTACTACGCGCGCCATCAGGCGCTGCTGAGCCGTTATCAGCTGGACAGCGGGCAGATGTTTCACGAGCTGGGACTGTTTCTCAAGCGCAGGCTGAAGTCGCTGCAGACGCCACCGCATGAGGATTTGCAGGAGGAGCTCGATGTGCTGCTGATGCAGCTGGAACAGCTGGCGCAGCGTGACGAGGCGCTGCTGCTGCCGCTGTTTCATCTGTTCAGCATCCGGTTATACCTGTTTCCGCAACTTAGCTGGCCGGTGGCCACGCCGCGTCAGGCCGAACGCCTGCAGCAGCATCGTTACCGCCTGCAGGTTTAGCCATACCAGCTGTAACCTTTCGGCACGCGGGAAAAGCCAATGGCTTTCAGGGCCGGTAGCAGCGATGACTGGCTGGCCGGCTGATCGTCCACCCGTTCGAGGATGAAGCTGTGGGTTTTCTCCCGGCGTAAGGCCTGGCCCAGCGCCACGATGGCGGCCTGGCGTTGCTCCTCACTAATGTCGCCAAAAGTTAACAGCTCTTTACCACCCGGCGGCAGCCACAGCATAACGCGCCCATTGCCAATCACCACCAGTGCGCCGCTACGGCGGGTAGGCCGCACGCCACCGACGCTGAGCGGCCACGCCAGCTGCACGCCAAAGGGATTGGCGGGATCCAGCACTGCCAGCGCCACCGGCGGATGCGTGGCCTGCGCACTGCCGAGCTGGCGCAGCCGATCGATGGCCGGATTTTCAGCAAACTGCGCGCCACCCATGCCAGCAACAAAGCGGCCGCGCAGCAGCCGTCCGGCATCCTCCATACCGCGCAAGAGCGGCTGCAGCGCCGGAAAGCCACCGGGAATCTGCTCTGCCACGGCGGCACCGCGCGTGATCACGCCAAAGCGGTCGAGCATATTTTCAGTCAGCGCCAGGGCGCGCTCGGTATCGGCCAGCGGCTGCCGCACAATCAGCGACCAGCGTCCGGCCATGCTGTTGAGCGAGGGCTGCGCAGCAGCACTGCGGCTGGCCGCGAAACTGGCCCGACTGTGGCGACTGCGCGCAGGACGGGCCGGGCGTGGACGTGTCGTGTGGCTGGTGGTGCTGAGCTGGCGCAGCGCGGCCCAGGTATCCATAGTCAGATAGCCGCGCCATACCAGCTCCCACATCGCGGCAAAGACTTCGCTGGGGTCGACAGATTGTTCAGGCTGCGTCAAGACGCGCGGCAGCAGCTCGCGGGCGAACCAGCCGCCGCCATCCTGTAACTGCGCCACATCGCCTGCTGTAAAGGTGACAATGTCACATTATTACCTTCATCAGGCACCGGTAACGTTTCACTGGCAAACTCACTCAGGTGCAGGGAGACCAGTCCGTCCTGCGCGCCAGGTGCCCGCTGGCCACTCCAGATGACTTCACCGGAAGAGAGCAGCTCATCCAGCATCGCAGGCTGATAGTCACGCACCCGCGCCGGCAAAATCTGGCTTTCCCACAGCGAAACCGGCAGCGCCACGCCAGCCAGCTGTTCGATCACCCGCACCACGCCGTTGATACCGGCAAAGGCGCCCTGTGCCGCGGATGCTGCGACGTCGCTCAGTAATCCCTGACGCTCAAGCAGAAAAGCCACGTACGCCGGCGCTTCGACCGGTCGGGTGGCCTCACGCGCCGCCTGCAGCGATCGCACGCGCAAACGACGAAATACGCTTTCCGCTACCCACTGCGTTGACGCATCGACCGCAGGCGAGAGGAAATCGCCTTTCAGTACGCGTTGCTGCTGACGCAGCTCTTCCAGCGTGTCGTCGACCACGACCCGGCCCAGGCCAAAGCGGGCGGCGATTTGCAGACTGGTGGCGACAGCGTGGGTGCGCAGATAGCGATTAAGTAAGTCATGCAGCGGACGGGCCACCGGCGCGAGCAGCCCGGCGGGCAGATCAGCTGGCAGCGCCGTGCCCAGCGCGTCGC
This sequence comes from Pantoea sp. Pa-EAmG, assembly GCF_030024295.1. Classification (NCBI taxonomy): domain Bacteria; kingdom Pseudomonadati; phylum Pseudomonadota; class Gammaproteobacteria; order Enterobacterales; family Erwiniaceae; genus Pantoea; species Pantoea sp. Pa-EAmG. Next base: position 10,141 of record NZ_JASEWO010000001.1, on the reverse strand, counting down.
GCAGCCGCACGCCATCTTCGGCGACAGCCCAGCGCGCCTCTGCCGCAATCGTAACCTGAATGATGCGTTGCGCCTGTTGCAGCGTGGTTAGCAGCGGCATCAGCGCCGCCTCGCCGTTGTAGCGCGCCGTGATTTCCGGCACAGTGAGCGGCCCCAGCTCGCGCAGCAGATCAACCACGGCTTCCTGAGTGCTGGCCTGATAATCGGAAACGGTGCGCTGAAGCTCCTGCTCAACGCGTACCACCACCTCGGGCGCCAGCAGCTCGTGCATCTCAACCTGGCCCAGCAGATCGCTCAGCAGCGTGCTGTCGAGCGCCAGCATTGAGGCGCGCCGTTCCGCCTGCGGCGCATCGCTGGCATACATGAATTCGGCGACATAGCCAAACAGCAGCGGCGCAGCAAACGGCGAGGGCGTATCGGTGGTAACTTCAGTCAGCTTAACCTCGCCCTGTTGTATCCGCGCCATCAGCTGATGCAGTGCCGGCAGGTCATACACGTCCTGCAGACATTCACGCGCGGTTTCGATCAAAATCGGGAAATCGTCGAACTGCCGCGCCACCTCCAGCAGTTGCCCGGCGCGCAGCCGCTGCTGCCACAGCGGAGAACGTTTACCGGGATTGCGGCGCGGCAGCAGCAGGGCGCGCGCGGCGCATTCGCGGAAGCGGGCGGCAAAAAGCGCAGAATGTCCCACCGCAGCCGTCACCTGTCGCTGGAGTTCGTCCGGCGCAAACAAAAACAGTTCAGCGCCTGGCACCCGGCCTTCGCTGTCAGGGAAGCGCGCGACAATCCCATCATCGCTGGCGACCACGGCCGGATCGAGCCCCATCTGGCGGCCAATCCGCTCAGCGATGGCCAGCGCCCACGGCGCATGCACGCGCTGACCATAAGGGGAATGCAAAATCACGCGCCAGTCGCCGGTTTCATCGCGACAACGCTCAATCAGCAAATTGCGATCGTCAGGCACCAGGCCTGTGGCGGCAATCTGTTCGTCGATGAGCGCACGAATGTTGTGTCGGGCATTGGCGTCAAGGTTGTCGCTGCCGGGCAACACCCCGCTGGCGGCATGTCGCAAATAGCGGCCAATGGCTTCGCCGAGTGTCGCCGAACGCCCGAGACTGTCGCCGTGCCAGAAGGGCAGGCGCGCCGAGCGACCGGGTGCCGGCACCACCACCACCTGATCGTGCGTAATTTGCTGGATGCGCCACGAGGTGGCGCCAAGCGTGATGATGTCGTTAATCCGCGACTCATACACCATCTCCTCATCCAGTTCGCCGACCCGGCGCGCACCAGACTGTTCTTCGCCCTCCGGCAGCATCACGCTGAACATGCCACGATCCGGAATGGTGCCACCGCTGGTGACGGCCAGATGCTGCGCGCCCGGGCGACCGCTTAAGGTTTGCTGTTGTCGATCCCAGATAATGCGCGGGCGCAGGTTAGCAAACTCGTCCGAAGGGTAGCGGCCAGACAGCATATCCAGCACCGCATCGAAGGCGTTACGCGGTAACGTTTTGAACGGATCGGCACGGCGTACCTGTTGATACCACGCTTCGACTGACAGGGTGTCCATGGCCGCCGCCGCCACCGTATGCTGGGCGAGAATATCGAGCGGATTGTGTGGCAAAGCGATAGCATCCAGTTCGCCTGCCAGCATCGCGTCCACCGTCACGGCCGCATCAACCAGATCGCGGCGCGTGCGTGGCCAGATAATGCCTTTCGGCGTACCCCCCACCTGGTGACCGGCCCGGCCAATACGCTGCAGCGCGCTGGCCACCGAAGGCGGTGCCCCGACCTGAATCACCAGATCGATATCACCCATGTCAATTCCCAGTTCAAGACTGGATGTCGCCACCACGCAGCGCAGCTCGCCGGCTTTCAGGGCGTTCTCAATCTCCAGCCGCTGCTCTTTCGACACCGAGCCATGATGCGAACGGGCAATATACGCTTCAGCAGGCGTGGCGCGTTTTTCGGTTCCACCGCTAAAAGAGCCATAGGCGAGGGCGGGCTCTGTTACGCCCTGTTCCGGCGCGGCGCGTCGCGCATACAGTTCATTGAGTCGTGCGGTGAGTTTTTCCGTCAGCCCACGCGAATTGGTAAACACCAGAGTCGCGCGATGGCGCAATACCTCATCCAGAATGCCGGCTTCAATATGCGGCCAGATGGAACCGGCGGCGAGGCTGCTCTCCTGCGCGGCGCGCGCATCGGGACGCTGCTGGATGTCCGTCATGTCCTCTACCGGCACAGTAATTGTCAGCTGCAGCGGCCGCTGCGCCGGCGGGTTGACGATACGCGTAGCGCCCGCGCCACCGAGGAAAGCCGCCACCGCTTCTGGCGGTCGCACAGTGGCCGACAGGCCAATGCGCTGAGCAGGCTGCGCCAGCAATACATCGAGCCGTTCCAGGCTGAGCGCCAGATGGGCGCCGCGTTTACTCCCGGCCACCGCGTGTACTTCGTCAATAATGACGGTCGAGATGCCACGCAGCGTTTCGCGGGCTTTTGACGTCAGCAGCAGGAAAAGCGATTCCGGGGTAGTAATCAGGATGTCCGGCGGCCGGCGCTGCAGCTTTGCCCGTTCGGCGCTGAGCGTGTCGCCGGAGCGCATGCCGACCTCCAGCGTGATTTCCGCCTCACCCAATTCCGCGCGCTGAGCGGCAACGCCCGCCAGCGGTAGCGCCAGGTTACGCTGCACGTCAGCCGCAAGCGCTTTAACCGGTGAAATATACAGAATGCGCGTCTTGTGACTGCGCGCTACGGGTTCGTCACGGCTGCGCTCGCGAAACAGCGCGTCGATCGCATGCAGAAATGCCGCCAGCGTTTTGCCGGAGCCGGTCGGCGCAATCACCAGGCAGTGTTGTCCGCTGGCGATGGCGCGCCAGGCTTCCTGTTGTACGGGGGTCGCCGCCGGGAAAGTGCGGCGAAACCACTGTTGCGTGGCCGGGGTGAACAGTGAAAGCGCTGAGGCTGGCATCCATGACTCCTGCATTCTCGAAAGGGCGATCAGCAGTGTAGCGTGCCGCAGCGTTTACGGCATTATCAGGATATTGCCGATGAGGGCGGCGCGAAAACACACGCCGCAGCACGACTATGTGACAACGTCACTGAGGGTAAACAGAGTCGGCCAGTTTCCCGCGGCGATCAAAGCGACGTGCGGCCAGCCACAGCAGCGCGGTAACAAACCAGCCGATGATCCATGACACATCGTTGCCGGCAAAAATCCACGTCAGGGAACCATGATGCAGCGGGTTATCAATGAACGGCAGCTGTACCAGCACCCCAAGGAAGTAAATGATAATGCCTGCCCAGTTCCAGCGACCGTAGCGGCCATCCGGTTGCGACAGCGCGGGCACATCGACTTTCCCTTGGGTAATCAGATAAAAATCCGTCAGGCTGATAGCGCTCCACGGCACAAAAAAGGCCAGCAGGAACAGCAGGAAGTGGGTAAATGATTTGAGAAACGCCGGTTCGCTGAGTAGCGCAATGATGCAGGAGAGCGTGACCATCAGCACCACAAACAGGATACGTCCGCCACGGCTGATCGCGGTTTGCTGGCGAAAACCGGAGACAATGGTGGTCAGCGACATAAAGCTGCCGTAGGCATTGAGCGTGGTGAAGGTGATTTTGCCAAAGCAGATGGCGAAGTAGATAACCATCGCCATGGTGGCGCTGCTGCCCAGCCCAACGATGTAGCCCACTTCATTACCGGAGAACGCTTTACCCGCAATTGCAGCCACAATGACGCCCAGCGTCATGGATGCCTGCGTGCCCAGCACGGTGCCAAAAAACACCGAACTGAACAGCTTTTTCGCGGAGACATCCACCGGCAGATAGCGCGAGTAGTCCGACACATAAGGGCAAAACGCAATCTGCCATGACGAGGAGAGCGATACCGCCAGCAGAAAACTGGCAACGCTGAAGTGCTGATTTTGCCAGACGGCCGCTAAATCGTGGCTGGAGAGTAGGGTGATGAACAGGTAAACAAACGCCAGCACGCCGATGACGCTGGCCACTTTGCCGAGTTTATGAATCACCCGATAGCCGAGCACCGCAATCACGATGATGATGGCGCTGAAGATGATCATGCCGGCTGCATTGCTGACGTTGACCAGCTTCGCCAGCGCCTGGCCGGCCAGTACCGTGCCGCTGGCCGAGAAGCCCACATACATAATGCACACCAGCACCAGCGGGATCACCGCGCCAAACACGCCAAACTGCATACGGCTGGTGATCATCTGCGGCAGGCCAAGGCGCGGGCCCTGAATCGCGTGCAGCGACATGATGGCCGCGCCGACGATCTGTCCCACCAGTAAACCGACAATCGACCACACCACATCGCCGCCCAGCACCACCGCCAGCGCACCGGTAACAATGGCGGTGATCTGCAAATTGCCGCCAAACCACAACGTGAACTGGCTAAACGGATGCCCGTGACGCTCGCTGAGCGGGATGTAATCAATGGAACGTGTTTCTGACAGGCGCTGTTTCTCTGCGCCTGAATAATCTGCGGCAGGTATCTGAGCGGACATAGTTTCCTCGCTGGAACGGCTAAAGGTGGTTAGTCATTGATTTTTCTTGTTAGTCAGTGGTAAATGTCACGAAACATACATGTATATACATGTAGCGATATTGTCACGAGATTGATGAGGTTACAAGCTGACCGGTCATTGGAAATTGTGATGACGCTGGCAATGTTGTCCGTTAATGTCAGGAGCCTGGCCGGTAACGGACGCGCATAAAGGCGATGATGCGCTAACTACAGACCCATTAACTGTGGCGATCAGGACAACCCGGGGAGGGAATCATGCAGGCAGTGATTGAAACAGAACGCTTACGACTGGAACCCTTTGCGCTAAGCCACCTCGCCGGCTTGCGCGCGATGGATGATGACCCGGAAATCATGCGTTATATCAATGAGGGACAGGTGAAGAGCGAGGACGAGACGCTGGCGACCATTGAGCGCGTGCAGCAACGCTGGCAGCGCTATGGTTTTTCCTGGTGGGCACTGCGCGAGAAGAGCAGCGATGACATCGTCGGAGCGGCTTGTCTGCAGCATCTGGCTCATCAGGAACAGGCGCCGCTGGAAATTGGCTGGCGACTGTTGCGCAGCAGTCAGGGGAAAGGGTATGCCACCGAAGCCGCCACGGCGATTGTGCAGTTTGCTACCGGGCAGATTGGCGTGGATTATCTGGTGGCGGTGGCACATCCGGAAAACCTTGCATCCCATCGGGTGATGCAGCGGCTGGGTATGCGCTATCGCGGTATCGAGCAGCATTACGACCAGCCCTGTGTGGTTTATGAACTGGATATGAAGAGTGCCCCAGCGCATTCGTGAGGCAGGGCGCGCACCTCTGGTAGCGGCGCGACTTATCACGCAATAAATTGCGCCGCTATCAAACATGCACCCGGTAAGGGTGCGCTCAATACCCTGGTACGTGCGCGGCTTTCATGATCAGATTTGCCACCGCCTGCGGCTGGGAAATCAGCGACACATGGCTGGCCTTGAGTTCGATGGTCTGCGCATGCATGCGTTTCGCCATAAAGCGCTGCAGATCCGGATTGATAGTGCGATCCTCCGTCGACACCGCATACCAGCTTGGTTTGCTATGCCAGGCCGCCACGCTGGTTTTCGCCTGGGTAATGGCTTTACCCATCGGCTGCTGAACGGCGTAATAAGCCCGCGCTTCGCTTTCCGGCAGATCGCCGGCAAAGTCGTGGATAAACGCCTGTTCACTGAGCGCGCCAAAACCGTCGTCACGCCACTTCAGGCCAGCGGCAACCGGTGCTGCAGGGAACTTTTTGGTGAGCGCCGGATAATCTTCACCGGCCTCAGGCGCGCGCGCCGCGATGTACACCAGCCCCTTCACTTCAGGTTCATCGCCCGCCTGGCTGATAACCATGCCGCCGTAGGAGTGCGCAACCAGAATCACCGGTCCGTTCTGCTGTGCCAGCGCGCGTTTCACCGCCGCCACGTCATCATTCAGCGACGTCGTTGGGTTTTGCACCGCGGTGACGTGCAGACCTTTCGCCTGCAACAGTGGGATGACTTTGCCCCAGCTGGATCCATCAGCGTACAGGCCATGGACCAGCACAATATTTTTTACTTCCTGCGGCGCGGCAGCGCTGTCGGCATGCGCCAGTCCGGCACTCAGGGCAGAGATTACCAGCGCCGTCAGCGCCGTGATTTTGCGTAATGTCATGATCGGTCCTCATAATTAATCGGGGTTCATGCACCACTGTAAGCGCCGGGGACCAACAATCCGCTGACGTGGAAATGACAAAAAAATGACAGCGATACGATGTGGCAGCAGAGGATTTAAAAGTAATAAAAGCAGAGGATTAGCCGTGAGTCGGAGCATAGCCGCTATGCTTGATAAGGATGAGACCCGACCAACCCGAGAATCTCTCAAAGGAGTACTAAATAGATTATGCTGTTGCGCAAGAAGAAAATCCGCTCTCACAGCGAAGACCGCCTGCTGGCGTTAACGCTGGCCACCACGGCCGGTATCCTCAACGCCATGGCGTTTGGCGCATTTGGTTTTTTCCCTTCCCATATGACCGGCAATACCTCGCAAATTTCGGCAGAGGTGAATGGTTCTGACCTGCACGATCTGCTGTTTCTGGCCGTGCTGATTTTTGCTTTTGTCTGTGGTGCCATGCTGGCGCGTTTGACGGTAGCTTACGGCCTGAAGCGGAATCTGCGCACCATTTACTGTCTGGTGCTGCTGGCAGAGGGTATTTTCCTGCTGCTGACTTCCCTGGTAGAAATCATGTGGTATTCCGAACGAAACAACGGCGAAATTCTGGTTACGCTGAGTTTGCTGATGGGCATCCATAACTCAACCTCGACTCAGCTTTCCTCCGGTCGCGTTCGCTCCACGCACGTGACCGGCACACTGACCGACGCCGGCATCGCGCTGGGATCCTGGCTACGCGCATCCTTCAGTCAAAGCGAGGCTGCCGATCGCGATGGCCACCGAACTGTACTTTTTACTCACCTGGTTACGATCTTCTCATTTCTGTCCGGCTGCGTTGTCGGTTATCTGCTGTTCAGGCACCTTGGATTTGAAGCGATGGCGGGGTTGGGCATTGTGCTGGCGTTGATCGCCGTTGGTGGCATCGCCAGAACCCTGCATTTAACCGGCATGCGATTTTGGTAACACCGACGGAGAGTTTCCAGATTTGAACCAAGTGGACTAAGTGCACATGAATACTACTTTTTGCTGGTATTCATGTGCACTTGAAAGTGCAGGGCAAATCATGTACACATGAATACTCTATAAATGTGGTTTTCCCGTAGACTTATATGAACAAAATGACGGCAATCGAGCGGCTTAATGCGTTTGACAGGCAGGGGCGCTATGTCTTTGCTGTTCGTGATTTAGCCAAAGTCTTTTATGACGACAGTGACAAGGCTTTCAATGCTGGCCTGAACCGTCTGGTGAAGGACGGCATTCTGCAGCGCGCCAGCCGTGGCGTCTATGTTTACGCCTATGCGAGAAGTAAAGACGCTTACACGCTGGAAAGAATCGTACAGACGTTGCGCAGAGGAGAATACAGCTACCTGAGCCTGGAATCGGCGTTATCGGCTTACGGTGTAATTTCACAAATCCCGATGGGGCGTCTTACCGTTATGACCACGGGCCGTTCTGAAGAACACATTACGCCTTATGGCGTGATCGAATTCACGCATACCAAACGATCGCCTGAACAAATTTTGCAGGACACCATTTTGGGCGAGTCACCTTTGCGCCTGGCAACTAAAAAAGCCGCACTGCGCGATTTACGTCGGGTGGGGCGTAATACGCATCTGATTGATGAGGCGGAAACGAACGATGAATCAGAAAGTCAGTTTCACTGAACTGGTCGCTAAGGCCATGGCTTCAGCGCAACTCGAGGGTATGCGTAACGTAGTGGAAAAAGAGCTTTTACACTACGACATCCTTTACTGTCTGGATAAAGCGGGTCTGCTGCAAAATCTGACGTTTCAGGGCGGTACCTCTTTGCGGCTATGTTATGACGGCAATCGGTTTAGCGAGGACCTGGATTTCGCCGGCGGCATCAACTTTTCCGGTGCAGATTTAAAAAACATGAAGGTCTGTATCGAAGATTATCTCGGCACGCGTTACGGTTTAGAAGTTACGGTCAAAGAGCCGGCAGAACTTCGCCGCCAGCCGGGCTATGAAGAGATCAGGGTCGATAAATGGCAGGTCTCCGTGACGACGGCACCCGAAAAGCGCGATATGCCTAAGCAACGCATCAAGGTCGAAGTTGCTAATATTCCCGCTTACAGTCGCAAACCGTTGCCGCTGAGCCGCAATTATCCGGTGTTGCCGGATGGCTACAGCGATACGCTGGTGATGTGTGAAAGTCTCGACGAGATCATGAGTGACAAGCTCATTTCCCTGGTTGCGACCACCAAATACCTTCGTTACCGCGATGTCTGGGATTTACCCTGGCTGATGCAGCAAGGCGCTGCGTATGATGTGGGCTGGATTCGGCAAAAAATCGAGGATTACCGGATTCCTGACTATGAAAAGTTATTAAAACAGCGACTGGCTGGTATCGAAAACATCGTCAAAGACGGACGTTTTTACAACGAAATGCGCCGTTTTATACCCCAGCAGGTATTTGCCAGAACGCTGGGGCGTGCAGAATTTACCGATTACATCGCCGAACGTTTGACCTCGCTGTTGCAAAGATTGCAGCGAGATTTAGCAGGAAAACGGCCCGATGACGCCTTCAGAATGTAACAGCGACAGTTGGCCCGGCGTGCAGAGGAGATAAAAGAGCAGGGGGACGGGCGCTGTCAAGCCGGCTGCACGCTCAGGAAGCGGATTTTTTTGTTAATTTGCCGTCTGGTTTTCTCACAGGCGCTATAACTTACTATTCCTGCTTCAACAAACTGCTGATGAGGTGAACAATGGATAACACCATGATAACGGATGAATTTTCCAAAGATTTGTCTGCGTTTGTCGGGACGCATTTCGTTTATACCTATGATAATGGCTGGAAATATGAGTGGTACGCGCGCAACGCGACAACCTGTGATTATCGTATCCATCAGGGATTGGTTGGTGGCCGTTGGGTGACCAATCAAAGCATGAATGCGGTGCAGTTCGCACCGGGCATTTATAAAGTCGACTGGCACGAGCCGACCGGCACCTGCGTCAGTCTGCTGTTTGATATCAACCGCAAGGTGATTCACGGCACCATTTTTTTCCCGCAGTGGATTGCCGGCGAAGGACAGCATCCGGAAAAAACCATCTGCTATCAGAATGAATTTATCGAAGATATGCATCGTTTCCGTGATGAAGGGCCAGCGTATCCGTACGTGGTGATTCCTGAGTTTGCCAAAGTGACCTACATGAAGAATGAAGGTCCGGATAATGATGCCGTAATCAATATGCCGCCGGGACAAATGCCGGAAGATTATTTTAAAGATAAATGAGGCTGGCAATTCGCTGACGGCGCCGGGTTCGGTCGCCGTAAACGGCGATCCTACAATTGTGCAGTGCGGAGTGGCATTGCAAGGTGCGCATTGATGCGCACCAAAGTTACTCGTGAGTGGTATCCAGCAAACAGACCGATCGCGCTACGTGAAATCTGACAAAAGCGCTGAGGGATAACCGGGAAGTCTTCGCGTAGCGTTGTCATGCTGGATGAGCTAAAGCCATGATTAAAGCGACGAAGCGCGAAGCTGACCGGGCAGTCAGCTGTAGGGTGCGCATTGATGCGCACCAGGATAACGTCGTAGTGTCGCAAGATTCGTTGTCATTGTGGATGAGCAGATGTTTAAAGCACCGAGGGCGAAGAAGCTAACCGTGCAGTCAGTTGTAGGGTGCGCATTGATGCGCACCAGGATAACGCCGTGGTGTCCATCAAACGGACCGGTGGGATACGTTTTCACATAGTGTCGCCGTGGTGAATGAGTTGTGAGCCTGGTAAGAGGCGTGAAGGGCGAAACTGAAGGATTGAAATACGCGATTAGATATCTTATTTAACATAATATACATTATGCGCCATTTGATTATAGAGTCAAAGCTGACCTGGCCGCTTAGGCTACCTGCTGAAAATCCTGAAATACCTGAATAATTTCTGCATGCATTTCCGTGAATACCTTTTAGACAAAAAGCCTGGCATCCAGCCG